>SLFT01000307.1 GCA_007124105.1 Candidatus Hydrogenedentota bacterium
GACAGATGGCGGAGCATACGCTTATACTAGCGGCGGACACCAGTACACGCCATTGTACGGTGGCCGTGTGCCGTTGCCATGCAGAGCATGGCTGCGAGACACTGGCGCAAATAAGCGTTGAGCAGCGAAAACTGCACGCCGAACGGCTGATGCATACAATGCAAGTTGCACTTGACGCGTGTGATTTTGCTCTCTCCTCCATAGACTGCCTGGCAATCAGTATCGGCCCGGGGTCTTTTACGGGATTACGCGTTGGCGCCGCGGCATGGAAGGGTCTTGCCTTTGCGCTGGAACTCCCACTTGTTGCAGTTCCCACTTTGGACGCCATGAGTTTGTTAAATGCCGTTTCTGACGGTATTGTTATCCCCATGATTGACGCGCGGATGGACGAGGTGTTTGGCGCGGCGTATAGTTTTACGTGCGGTCGCCGCGAGAAGTTGACCCCTGATCGCGTTTGCGCTGTGGAGGAATTACTTTCCGGGGATTACGCGCGTGCGGTCCCCTTGATTGTGTTGGGCGACGGCGCGCAACGATACCGCGAGCGCATACACGCGCTCGCGCCGCACGCCTGTTTTGCCGATCTCCCCTGCGGCGTTCCACGGGCAGATGCTGTTGCGCGAGAAGGCTACGCGCTGCTGTGTTCAGGAACAGAAACGGATGCCGCGCAGGTCGCGCCTCGCTATTTGCGGGCATCCCAGGCAGAGCAGACGCGCGCGCGACAAGCACTAAACCCAACGAGCGCCACGCCGACTGGCAGCGCGATTGCGTCCGGATAAAGAGGAGTCGCGCATCATGGCGATTCAGGAACAGCAGTCCTTGTATTTTACCCCGATGACGCTTGGGCATATCCCGCATGTCTTGCATATTGAACGGGATGCATATCCTGAGCCCTGGACATTCAATATGCTGCGCAAAGAACTCGAAAATGAATGCAGTTACTTCTGTTTGATGTATGAAGACAATATGCTTGCCGGCTACGGCGGCTATTGGCTTATCCTGGACGAGGCGCACGTAACACGTGTAACCGTAACGCCTGTTCGTCGTGGAAAAGGCCTCTCAAAAATGCTGATGCACCATATTATGCGACGGGCGGAGAACGCTGGCGCCCGATGCCTTCGTCTTGAGGTACGGGAAAGCAATATTGCCGCTATTCGCCTGTACGAAACGCTCGGTTTTTTGACGGAAGGGCGACGCATCGGTTACTACCAGCGCAGCAACGAAAACGCCCTTGTGATGTCTAAAGAAATCAAGAGGTATGCATAACCCGGCGACGCTCCCCCGGGGATAAAGTCTTTGGGATAGGCGAATATCCAAGGCGACTACTGTGTGAGTTAGGGGTTCCTGCCGTGATTACGTGTTGTTTACGCAAAAAGAACAAACGTTTATGACTGATAAAGAACGCAGCCAGATTCAGCGCATGTTTGACGCCATTGCCTTCCGATACGATTGCGTTAACCGCTTATTATCGTTGCGCCGTGACGTTGCCTGGCGAAAAGCGATGGCTTGTGCGCTGCCCCGCAAACCAGACCTGCGCATACTGGACCTGGCCGCCGGCACAGGGGATGTTGCGATGACCTTGCTGAAAAAGTGCCGCACTATTGAGCACATTATTGGCGCAGATGTTTCGCTTCAGATGCTGCGTCACGCGCAAAAAAAACAAGGGCGCGCCAAGGTTTCTGACGCCGTCTCCTTTGTGCAGGCAGACGCGGCTGCACTGTGCTGGGCCGGGAACACGTTTGATGTGGTTACAGTTGCTTTTGGTGTGCGCAATTTTACGGAACTTGGAATTGGATTATCTGAGATTCATCGTGTCTTGCGTCCCCGCGGTTACGCCATTATCCTCGAGTTCAGCATGCCGGAAAACCCGTTGGTTCGCGCCGCCTATTTGCTTTATTTTCGGCATATTCTTCCGCGTGTAGGCGGCTTAATAAGCCGACAGCCAGATGCGTACCGTTATCTTAATCGTTCGGTGGAAGCGTTCCCCTGTGGGCAAGACTTCTGCGGTCTTCTTCTGAAAGCGGGGCTGGTTAGCGTACAGGCCCAGCCGCTTACTTGCGGAATCGCTACATTATATATTGCTCAAAAACCAGTTTGAGCTGAGGTTTTAGAGAAACGCCGAATACATTTCCATTCTCCTTGCGCCACGGGATAGTTTCAGAGTAACATTACCTCATATAGATCAAGATTCTTGCGGCCCAGGCGCCTTGCCATCACACTGGAAATCAGGCAAGATACGCAGACGTCGCCCTAATAACAGAAGAGGATCAGTTGAAGTGACAGATAGTAAACAAGATGACAAGTCAACCAACGAAACACTTAGTTTTGAAGCCATCACCGCTGAAATCGGCGACGTTTCCATTCCTGTTAAGGACGAAAGCGACAAAGAAGCCACAGCGCAGCCGGACACTTTTGGCGATATTGGCGGCACTGTCATGGTTGACGAAACAGCGCCTGCACGCACCCCTGTCAGCCACGATATGCAGGACCGTCTAAATAGTCGCGTACTTACAGGCGGTTCGCCGCAATCACGACCCGTCTGGGTGGAAGGGCTTGCCTGTGGCATACTGGCGGGTCTAGTCATGGCGCCTGTGGTTTTGCGTATCGCCTTGGTGCAGTACCAGCCCTGGATATCTTATATGGCGATATTGCTCTCAGGGGGCGCGGCGTTGTGGAGCCTTTACGGGTTACAGGTAGAAGAAACAACAGAAGGACGGCGCATGTGTGTTGTGAGCGCCGCTATCTGTATCGCGGTGATGGTGGTTGCATTCCTGGTGCGGCACCCGCCGAGTCCATGAATAAAGTTTTAGGAATCGTGCCGTTGTCATTATAAAAGAGTTCGATCAGCCGAAACTCCAGGAGGCTCTTTCGGAAATCTGGTTCATAGCCCGCCAAGGGATGCCGTGGCCGCGTTGATAACAACTACATTAGCGATTTGCGCATGAAAAGTTCCGACCGAGCCCTTTTGAGTTTTCTTTCATGCGCCGAAAAGGAGTGTTTATGGAAATGATAAACGTGGTGGATATTGTTGCGTTTGTAGTTGAGCATAAATGGTGGTTCGTAGCGCTTATCCCTTTTGCCCTCGCTGTGGTCGTTTTGAAATTGCGCGGCTAGCGCCTTTTTACGCAAAACATGTTGTGCGCGCTGGCGCTCGGCATAGAAGGAGACTGGTTATGAGTTCGATAAGATGTTTTTTCTGTTGGGTCGCATTGATTGTATTCGTGTGTGTGGCCGTATCCTTGGCACAAGCGGAGGAAACAATGCCTGGGTTGCGCCTTGCGACTTTTGATATTGACGTTACGCCGCCTGTGGGTGCGCACATGGCATACGATCCCGTGATTCAAACCTGGGACATGAGTCTACGTGCGCGGGGCATTATACTGCTCGGGGCTGACACGCCAATTGTCTTGTGCGCCGTGGACTGGATTGGCATAGGCAATGAGGGGCACGACGCCTTTCGCCAGGCCCTTGCTGATGGCGCGAACACCACTCCTGACCGGGTGGCGGTGCATACGGTGCATCAGCATGACGCGCCTGGCTGTGATTTTTCCGCGGAACGGCTGCTGAATGAGCATGGTGTTGACGCCCGGCGCTATAACGGCGACTTCGCGCGTTCTGTGCTGGTGCGGTTGGAACAGGCTGTACGCAGCGGGCTGGAGAAGGCGCAACCGGTAACCCATCTTGGCCTGGGCGTTGCGCCGGTATACGAGGTGGCGTCCAACCGGCGTATTATGAATGAGAATGACGAAGTGCGCGCTATGCGTTTCACCGCTTGCCGCGATGCGGCATTGCGCGCGGAGCCAGAAGGCGTAATAGACCCTGAGGTTTCTGTGATCAGTCTCTGGAACGAAGATACGCCCACAGCCGTGTTAAGTTACTATGCCTCGCATCCGCAAAGTTATTATCGCACGGGTATTCCCAACCCTGATTTCCCCGGGGTGGCGCGGTTCTTGCGCCAACTGGCGACGCCCTCGGCGCTGCATGTTCATTTTACCGGCGCTGGCGGCAATATCGGAGCGGGCAAGTATAACGATGGTTCACCTGAGAATCGTTATGTCTTGGCCGAGCGGCTTGCGGACGGCATGAGTCGGGCATGGGAGAACACCGAACGCATGCCGCTGACGCCTTCGGATGTCGCATGGCGCGTGGCGCCCACCGCGCTGCCCGCTGCGCCCTGGTTGTCAATGGAAGAATTAAAGGCTGCATTGACAGAGCAGGAGGACCCGGCGGGAATCCTTGGGTATGCCACACGGCTGGCCTGGTTGGAACGACTTGCCGCCGGCCATAAGATAGACATCACCTGCCTCGTTCTTGGCCGTGCGCGCATCCTTCATACACCCGGGGAGTTGTTTGTGGAATATCAGCTGGCTGCTAAGGAGGCGCGCCCTGACTTATTTGTAGCCATGGCTGCTTACGGCGACTACGCCACGGGCTATATTGGCACCACGGCGGCGTATGAAGAAGGCGGCTACGAAACCAGTGAACGGGCAAGCAACGTGGCCCCGGAAACGGAAGCCGTACTCATGGCGGCGATTCATGCACTGCTGAGTGATTGAAACGCATGACACATTCGCACTTGCTCGCGGCGCTCGGTGTATGTGACAACCAGCATTCTTTGAAAGCAGTAGTTATATATGAAGTCCCTGTAGTATGGATAGCGGGTGTGGCCTGAAGGATATCGAGGAGTTGTTGTGAAAGCATTAGTTTATGACACGGCCCCACACATTGATGAAATTCCCATGCCAACGCCGGCGCCAGGCGAAGCCCTGATACGCGTACTGGCGGCGGGCATCTGCAATACCGATATCGAGATCAGGCGCGGCTATATGGCGTACACAGGCGTTCTGGGCCATGAATTTGTCGGTATTGTCGAAAAGACGCAGAATGACTATCTACTTGGCAAAAGGGTGGTGGGGGAAATCAATTGTGTCTGTGGATATTGTCGGTATTGTCTTATGGAAATGCCAAATCATTGTCTGAACAGAACCGTTCTCGGCATTGCGGGGCGTCCAGGCGCTTTTGCCGAGTACATTACATTGCCCGAGAAGAACCTGCATATTGTGCCCGCCGCTATCCGGGACGATGTGGCGGTATTTGCCGAGCCCCTTGCCGCCGCGTTTCGCATTACCGAGCAGATTGTTATTGGGGCCGACGACCACATCATCATTCTCGGCGACGGCAAACTTGGGCAATTGATAGCGCAAACTATATGGTTGTATTCCAAGAATATTCTCTGTGTCGGCAAACATCCGTGGAAGTGCGAGATGTTGACGTCGCGCGGCATTGCCGCGACATTGCATACCGAAGAAATAAAAGGCGACGCGGATATTGTTATTGATGCTACAGGAAGTCCTGAAAGTTTGCAACAGGCATTGACGTTGGTGCGGCCCGAGGGCACAGTGGTTCTGAAAACCACCTGTGCTGGCCGAACGTATTTGGCGTCTCAGGACGCCGTGGTTAAGGAAGTGCGCCTTATCGGTTCCCGATGCGGGCCTTTTAGGCCGGCGCTTGAAGCGCTGGCGTTGGGCACGGTCGAAACACGGCCCATGATTTCTGAAACGTACCCACTTGACGA
>SLFT01000357.1 GCA_007124105.1 Candidatus Hydrogenedentota bacterium
AACACAGCCCGGGGTTGCGGTACTCCGCTACCCCGGATGGCTGATGCCTGTCCCCTCCGGTTTACCCCAACGGGGTTACGTCCGTCTCTGGCTACGCAACCCCGTTGGGGTAGGCTAATGCTGGCGTATTGGCGCACCCAGGGTAGCGGAGTACCGCAACCCCGGGCTACGATATTTAATCCCGTTGGGATATTGAATACAAACACTCGCATAAAAGGCGCCCAAAGATGTGGGTAATGACAAGACCCCGGATATATCACCAGGTTTCGTCGTGAGCCTGTAAAGATTGCGTCAGGTCAAGCGCTTTGCGCAGGCGCAACAGAAATCTGGTGAAATATCCGGGCTATAGAAACACGGACAACAAAAGATGCGACGAATCAGACAGCAGCAACCGCCGCACGGCGAACATCACAGCGTTGTAATTATCGGCGCTGGGATGGCCGGACTTGCGGCTGCGCACACCATGCTTGACAACGGTATTTCTCCTCTGGTGCTGGAGGCGGAGTCGCAGCCGGGCGGTCGTTGCGTCACGGTTGCCCATGATGGGGGGGTGTTTGATCTTGGCGCACAGTTTTTTACTGTTCGGGATGCCGCATTTCGCCAGTTTCTTGAAAATCGTCTTGACGCGGGGCAGGCGCGAGAATGGACGCGCGGATTCCCTGATATTTCCGGTGTGTCCGAACTGGCAAGTCACCCGCGATATTGCGGCGTGGCGGGCATGGGCGCATTGGCAGCGTCTCTTGCCCGGGACATTCAGATACGTTTTAACAGCCGGGTAAAAGGTATTGTCGAGGGGCGCGCGTGCTGGTTTTTGACTGTTGACAACAGCGAACGCATCAAGGCGGATATGGTGTTGATGACATCGCCGCTTCCATCTGCGCTACGTCTCATCAGCGATGAGAACACGTGGCGCATGGGCGCGTTATTATTGCCTCTGACGGGTGTGTCCTATGCGCCGCGGCTGGCGGTCGCGGCCATCCTTGACGGTCCTTCCGGGCTTCCCGCGCCGGGCGCCGCACGGGTAGACGATGGGGCGGTATCGTGGATTGCCGATAACAAAATCAAGGGCATTTCGCCGGACGCCTTCGCCGTCACGATACACGCCACGCGCGCCTTCGCCGAAAATCACGGCGACATGCCCGCAGACGCCGCCGGCAACCTGCTTGCCGAGGCAGCGGCAGCCTTTTTAGAGAGCGACATCACATCGGCGCTGTCGCGACGCTGGGAACACGGCGCGCCTGAAAGCATTCTGCAAAGAGACTATTACCTTGTGGAAGGGCGCGCGCCGTTGTATTTCGCGGGCGACGCCTTTTCTCGCGGCCAGATTGAAGGGGCCGTCCTATCGGGCATTGCCGCCGCCAATGCCATAACGACCCGCCTGTCTGCGACCTCTGCAACAGCCGAATAACGGAACAGGAGAAGATATCCATGTTAGAACGTTCCTCCATGATTGCCGCTCTGGAAGACCAGAGCAGCGTCTGGGATTTTATTATCATAGGCGGCGGCGCCACAGGCGTAGGCGTGGCCATTGACGCCGCCGCGCGCGGTTATCGGCCTTTACTGATCGAGGCGCACGATTTTGGCAAGGGCACCTCGAGCCGGAGCACCAAACTGGTCCATGGCGGCGTCCGTTATTTGCAGCAGGGCAATGTGTCGCTGGTGCTCGAGGCGCTCAAGGAACGGGGGCTGATGCGTCAGAACGCGCCGCATCTGGTGCATGATCTGGCTTTCATTGTGCCGAATTATACGTGGTGGGAAGCGCCCTTTTACGGTATTGGCCTGCGTCTTTACGATTTTCTCGCGGGACGTCACGGCTTCGGCACGTCGCGCAATCTTTCCCTGAAAAAGACCATGACCCATATCCCGACAGTGGAAACAGAAGGACTGCGCGGCGGGGTCATGTACTACGATGGTCAATTTGACGACGCGCGTCTGCTAATCAATATGATGCAGACGGCGGTGGAGCATGGCGCTGTTGCGGCCAATTATGTGGAAGCAAAGGCGTTGCTCAAGGAAGAGGGCATTGTCCGAGGGGTGCTGGCGGTGGACAACGAAAGCGGCGCGGAATATCGGTTGCGTGGGCGTGTGGTGGTGAACGCCACCGGCGCATTCACAGACACGGTGCGCCAAATGGACGATGCCGCCGCGCCGCGCATGATCAGCCCGAGCCAGGGCGTACATATCGTATTGGACCAGTCGTTTCTGCCCGGCGACAGCGCCATCATGGTGCCGCATACCGACGATGGACGCGTGTTATTCGCCATCCCGTGGCAGGGGCATACACTGATTGGCACCACGGATACGCCCATTGCGGCGGCGACGTTCGAGCCCCGCGCCTTGCCCGAGGAACTTGATTTCCTGGTTACCCATGCGGCGCGCTACCTCAGCAAGGACCCCGTCGAGAGCGATGTGCGCAGTGTGTTTACGGGCATCCGACCGCTGGTCGCCGGCGAGAACGAAGGGAATACCGCCGCGCTGTCGCGCGACCATACATTGCATATATCGAGCGCGGGCCTGGTTACCATTAGCGGCGGCAAATGGACCACCTACCGGCGCATGGCCGAGGATACGGTGGACCAGGCGGCGGTGGTAGCCGAACTTGACGCGGCCCCCTGCAAAACGCATAACCTGCATATTCACGGATATGTGAAGAAGCCCGAGGAACTGGGCGCGCGGGCGCACTACGGCTCGGACGCGTTCCACATTAACAACCTGCTCGCCGAACACGAAAACTGGCGCGAACTTCTCCATCCCGATTTGGATGTTTGCGAGGGCGAGGTAATCTGGTCGGTACGTGAAGAATTGGCGCGTACGGTTGAAGACTTTCTGGCGCGCAGGTCGCGCATGCTTTTCCTGAACGCGCGCGCCGCCATTGCCGCCGCGCCAAAGGTGGCCGCGTTGATGGCCGATGAGCTGGGCAGGGACGACGCATGGCAGCGGGAACAGGTTGCGCACGTGAGCGAACTGGCGCACCAGTGTTTTATGATGCCCGGACAGGAATAGTTGTCCAGGCGCCCCCCCTGCGTTGCCTGTTGCCTGCGCGCTTGTCTATACTAACGAGTAGCTTTTCACATAGTCAGACGGGGTCTGACCATGTCTGACAGGATTGGCAAAACACCGGCAGGCCGGTATTTTCCGGCGGAGAGGAGTCCTCCCCCATGATATCAAGACGCGATTTTTTGAAGCGGGCAGGCGCCGCGGCGACACTAGCTGCCGCCTGCACCCCGGGACGCACCAGTTGGGCAGGTGGGACCGCATCCCGCCCGAACATCCTATGGATATACAGTGACGACCATGCGGAAAACGCCGTCAGCGCTTACGGCAGCCGCCTGGCCGAGGTCGCGCCCACGCCCAACATAGACCGTATTGCGCATGAGGGGGTACTGTTCCGCAACAGTTTTGTCACCAATTCGATTTGCGGGCCCTGTCGCGCGGTGGTGCTTACTGGACTGCACAGCCATTTGAACGGGTTCCGACAGAATGGCGACCGCTTTGACGGCGATCAGCAGACCTTCCCGAAGTTGTTGCGCGAGGCGGGTTACCAGACAGCTTTGTTCGGCAAGTGGCACCTTGGCACCGAACCGACGGGTTTTGACGCCTGGGAGGTGTTGCCGGGACAGGGGCATTATTACAACCCTGAGTTCATCACGCCCTCGGGCCGCGGCCCAGTGGAAGGTTATGTCACCGACATCACCACGGACAAGGCGCTTAACTGGCTCGAACAGGGACGTGACGCGGAAAAGCCGTTCATGTTAATGGTGCAGCACAAGGCGCCCCATCGCGAATGGGAGCCCGGCCCGGACCATCTTACCTTGTTTGATGACGTTAAGATACCCGAGCCCGATAATCTTTTCGACGACTATTCCGGGCGCGGCACGGCGGCGCGTGAACAGGATATGACCATTGGCGAAACCATGCGTCTTGGACCGGACTTGAAAGTATGGGACGAGTCGGAAAAAGAAACGCCCGTATGGAACCGCACCTACGGACGCATGAACGACGAGCAACGGGCCGCCTGGGATGCCGCCTACGATCCGAAAAACGCGGCCTTTCACGAAGCAGGGCTCGATGGCGACGATCTTGTGCGCTGGAAGTATCAGCGTTATCTGAAGGATTATCTGCGATGCATCCGCTCGATAGACGATAATGTGGGCCGCCTTCTCGATTATCTGGAAGCGACGGGGCTGGATAAAAACACGGTGGTTTTCTATTCCTCCGACCAGAGTTTCTATCTTGGCGAGCATGGCTGGTTCGACAAGCGCTTTATCTATGAGGAGTCGTTGCGTACGCCGCTGGTAGCGCGCTGGCCCGGCGTTATCGCGCCTGGTTCGCAGGTGGAGGAACTGGCGCAGAACCTCGATTGCGCGCAGACTTTCCTTGATATTGCCGGCGTATCCCAGCCAGACACTATGCAGGGCAGAAGTCTTCTGCCGCTGATGCGGGGCGAAAGGCCTGACGATTGGCGCGAGTCCATTTATTACCACTACTATGAAGGCGAGGGGCGTGTCCACAATGTGTACAAACATTACGGCGTACGCACAGACCGATATAAACTTGTTTATTTCTACACCCTTGACGAGTGGGAATTTTACGACCTGAAGAAAGACCCCAATGAGATGCAGAGCGTGTATGACGAACCCGCATACGCTTCTCAGATAGAGACCCTGAAAACAGAACTTGCGCGGTTACGCGCCCATTACCGGGTGCCTGAGGATGACGCATAGGCGTCAGCCCCTGGACATCTCCTGTTATGACTGATGCGCCGCAAGGAATATACGTGGGCACTGCCGGCTGGCAATACGACGACTGGAAGGGCATTGTTTATCCCGATAAAATGACGGGCGGCGCGAAGCCGTTGGCCCTGTTGGCGCGCTTGTGCGACCTGGTCGAGATCAATGTCACCTATTACCGTCCCATCGTGGCGCGACAAAGTGTTTCCTGGCTCACGCAAACGGCGGCGAATCCGCGGTTTATGTTCTGCGCGAAACTGCCCGCAGCGCTGACGCATGAGCGGGAGGCGTCGCCTGACCCGGGCATAATAAACGGGTTCCGCGAGAGTATGGCGCCCCTGGTTGCCGCGCAGAAACTCGGTGCGGTACTTGCGCAGTTTCCCTGGAGTTTCAAGCGAACGTCCATGAACCGGCAGTATCTGGCGCGGCTTGCTGACGCAATGGACGGGTTGCCGATGGCGGTGGAGATGCGCCACGCGTCCTGGGACCACGCCGCGTATCGCGCAGGGCTCGCTGAACGAGGAATTGCGTGCTGCAATATTGACCAACCCACAGTTGCCGGCTGTCTCGAACCGGCCGCCCACGTAACGACGTCTTTCGGTTACGTGCGACTGCATGGACGGAACAGGGAGCATTGGTTTAATAGGGATAGCGGACGAAACGACCGTTATAATTATCTGTATACCCGCGACGAACTCGGTCCGTGGATGGCGCGCATCATGGAAATGCGTGAACAGGTCAAGAAATTATTTGTCGTGACCAACAATCACTATCGAGGTCAGGCCGTGGCAAACGCGCTTGAACTCCAAGCGGCTCTCGGCATCCGCCGTGCGACGCCCCCGGAGACGCTGGCGTATTTGTACCCGACGCTGCAACGGTTGGCTAAAGCGTGATTTGTGGCGCAGGTTCTTCGTTGTTGGATAGCGTGGCAATAAGCTGGTGGACAACTCCCTGGGAATGTTCGGCCAATCGTTGCGCCAGCAACCCCGCCAGTTCCGCATCACGCGCCTCAATGGCGCGCACCAGTTCCTCAAGATCATGTTGTTCGATGAGGGGCGCAAATTGATCCAGGGGTACAACCGTGCGCAGCCTGGCAAGAATACGGCCCACGTTGTTAAAAATTAACTGATAGATCATGTTGTCCGTTGCTTGTGAGATTACCCGGAGCAAACGTAGATTGGCTTTGATAAAACTCGGGGTGTCCGCCATCATCGAAGGGCGCTCGGCGAGGGCGGCCCGCATCTCATTCAATTGCTCGGATGTACGATTTTGCGCCGCCAGCCGCAACACATTGGGAACAAACAGGCGGCAGAAGACGAGCAGGTCGCGCAAGGCGCCGCCGTCGAGACGGTCGGCATCGTTAAACAAAAGATATTCGAACAGTTCCATGCCGCCATGTTGCAACACGTCTTTCGTATACACGCCTGAGCCTTGTTTGATTTCGATCATGCCCAACGCTTCGAGGTGCTTGAGCGACTCGCGCACCACATGACGTGATACTTGGTACTGGTTTGCCATCTCACGTTCGGTAGGCAGTCGCCCACCCGGTGGGTGCCGGTCGTCCAGCAATTGACGAATCAGTGTGGTTGCAAGCCGCTGTGAAGCAGTACGCCCGGGTGATTTCATCGGTTCCCGCTGTAGCGCCATACTATGCCTCCAAGTAAAGTCATCGTACCAAATAGCATTATTATAGGCTAATTCTTGCATCATCGGCAACTTTTTGATATACTGGTTCAATCACTTGACGGGCGAAGCGTGTCGCCTTGTTGCCTTGTTTTAGGACAACACAGTGGCCCGCATATCGCACCCAATGTCGCCGTGCGTCTATTGTGGCGTCGCCAAGTCAGGTGTTTCGAGCAGATCGCCGGCTGGCAACATATTGGAAGACAAGCAATGTACCTGAGATGACGTGATAGTTACAGTCGCAACAGAGACCTGGTGATACGCGCGGGTTAATTGCCCGTTTTTTTTTGGCAGGATACACAGTGTTCTGGTATATTGCGGCCTGTCTTTACTGGAAACAACTTATAAGCCTTATAGTGGAAACCTGTTATGATTGTTCCCCAGTCAAAGGGGTGTCTATTCAGTGAATGTGGACGGGATATTATTGTGCGCATGCTTTTTTTACGGTAGAGTATTGGAGGTCAGGTGAGCCAGAATAACAGCAATCAGGACGAGATGGTTGTGACGGACGGACGGGAAAAGATGCAGGGCATACGAAAATTTATTCTGCGTGTGCTGCTGTGCGTTGCGCTGATCCTGTTGGGGATATTGGTCCGCTTGGGGTTAGGCGCATTGCGCGAGCCGCCGAAGCCGGCCGATATCCCGCCGCCGCAGTTGAAAGTAGAGGTTCGCGGGGTGTGTCCTGAGACGGCGCCGGTCTCCATATACGGCTACGGCGAGGTGAAGGCGGTGGATTCGCTGGCGTTAACGCCGAAGGTTGCCGGGGAAGTTGTTTATGTTCATCCCAGTCTTGAGGTGGGCAATGTGATCCCCGAGGGCGACTTATTGTATCGCATTGATCAGCGTGATTATATTGCGGGCACAAAACAGGCGCGGGCGCAGGTGGAACGGCTGGAAGTTACCATTTCCCTGCTCAAACGTCAACATGAACAGAGCCGAACGCGTCTGAAAACGGTTGAACGGGCGCGCGACATTGCATTGGAAGAGTTTGAGCGGGACATGAATCTTTACCAGGAAAAGGATATCGGCTCGCAGAGCATGGTAAATCTCTCCGAGGTCAATTTTCGGCAGGCGCAAGACGCCTTTGAACAGGTGGACCAGGCTATCGAGCTGTTCCCCATGCGTATACGGGAGGCCGAGATCGGTCTGGAGGCGGCAAAGGCGGCGCTCGATATGGCCTTGTTGAGCCTGGAGCGTACCGAGGCCCACGCGCCCTTTGACGCGCGGGTTCAGCATAAACAGATAGAGGTTGGGCAGCCCGTTGCGCCCGGCGCGATTGTGTTGCTTCTGGCCAACGATTCCGTACTCGAACTATCCGTGCCCATAGACAGCCGGGACGCGCGACGCTGGTTGCCTTTCCTCACGCCAGACGATGCAACCTCGCCCAATTGGTTTCGCGAACTTGCGGCGGTTGAATGCAAGGTCACGTGGACCGAAGACCCGCACAATTACGCCTGGACGGGAAGGCTGGACCGGGTGGAGCGCTTTGATCCGATGACGCGCACTGTCACAGTTGCTGTACGCATTGACAATGGGAAGGACAACAACAGTCCCGAGGGCCTGCCGCTTGTGGAGGGAATGTTTTGTAGCGTGGAAATCCCGGGGACAACCATGCACGATGTGTACCGCCTGCCGCGGTGGACCGTGTCCTTTGACGGTTTCACGTATATTGCCGATGGCGACAGGCTGCGTCGGCGCGCCGTCAATGTTGTGCGCACCCAGGGAGAAGAGACCTATGTTGACGAGGGCCTTTCTCCGGGAGATATTGTCGTGATGACGCGTCTGGTGGACCCGCTTCCCGGCATTCTGCTCGAGTATGAGATGCCTGAAGAAACTGATTGCGGTCCCGGGACGGAATGATGAGAAACATCTTCACCAGTTTTGCGCGCAACACTGTTTTCGCCAATATCCTGCTTGCCTTCATTTTTTTCGGCGGCTACCTTGCCATTACGAACATGGCGCGCGAAACCTTTCCCGACATTCACCTTGATATGATTCAGATCGTGGTTCCCTGGCCGGGCGCCGACCCGGCGGAAGTGGAGGAGGGAATCAGCCGCAAGATCGAAGAAGCGCTGGACGGGGTCGAGGGCATTAAAGAATATAACACCATATCCAATGAACATGTCGGCCTGTCCATGGTCGAGGTGCAGGACGGTTATGATCCGGAGTGGGTGCAGGATCAGGTGCGGAACGCTGTTGACGCCATTGGCACGTTTCCGGCGGACGCCGAGCGGCCCATTGTGCGCGAGTTTCTACTGCGCATACAGGTGATGCTGCTTTCAGTGACTGGCCCTGATCTTACGGAGGTCGAACTCAAGGAACTTGCGGAACAGGTCAAGGATGAAATCCGCATGTTGCCCGGGGTCAGCCAGGTGCGGGTGATGGATTCCCGGGTCCATGAAATTGCCATCGTTCTTTCCGAAGAGCGGATGCGCGAGTACGGCATTACTTTCGATCAGGTCGCACAGGTGGTGCGCGCCAACAGCCTGAATGTGCCCGGCGGCACCATGCGCACCGAAGGCGAAGAGATACGCCTGCGTACCGTGGGGCGGAATTACACCGCCGAGGAATTCGCGGACATCGTGGTGCTGGCGCAGCCCAGTGGACAGGTGATTACGCTTGATCGCATCGCCGACATCAGTGACGGTTTCGAAGAAGACAGGGCGTATGCGCGCTTCAACGGCGAAGAAACGGTTACCATTTCCGTGCTTAAAACCAAGCGCGAAGACATGCTCGATATTGACCGCGCCATCCGCGAATATCTGGATGTGAAGCGCCTTGAATTGCCCGAAGGCGTTAATGTCGAACCGTGGGCGCGCATGTCGCCGCTGCTCGAGGAACGCATCAAACTGCTGGTGCGCAACGGCATCCTCGGGCTTACCCTCGTATTCGTGCTATTGTGGCTGTTTCTGGACATCCGCCTGAGTTTCTGGGCGGGCATGGGCATGCCCGTGAGTATTTTAGGTTCTTTTATTTTCCTGTGGTGGTACGGCGGCACCATTAACATGATCTCACTTTTTGCCGTGATCGCCGTGCTGGGCATTATCGTTGACGATGCGATTATCGTGGGCGAGGCCATTTACGTGGCGCGGAAGAAAGGTAGACCGCCCTTGAAAGCCGCCGTGGAAGGCACACTGGAAGTAGGTATGCCGGTAATCGCCGCTGTCACTACCACTATCATCGCTTTCTTGCCCCTGCTCTATGTCAGCGGTTTTGTCGGTCGTTTGATAAGCGTGTTGCCGGTGGTTGTAATTGCTGCGCTGGTGGTGTCCCTTGTGGAGTGTCTTATTCTGCTGCCCGCACACCTTAACCATCTGCCCGACCCAAACGCCGAACGTTCCGGCAAGGGACTGGTCAAGCGGGTCGGATTATTGCTGCACAACGCAACCAACAAGGGTCTCGAACGTTTTGTGGCGCGCTATTACGAACCGTTTATCGCGCTGGCGCTTCGCTGGCGCTATGTCAGTATTGCCGTTGCGCTGTTTGTGGTATTGCTTACATGGGGCGTCCTGGACAGTGGCTACATCAAGTTCGAATTTTTCCCTATGATGGACGGCAACAGCATGGCGGTGGTGGTTGAATTTCCCAACGGCACCCCCCTGGACGTTACCGAGGAAGCAGTGATCCGCATCGAGGAGGCAGTGAAAGAACTGGCCGATGACACGGTGACGGGCACCGGAGCGCCCATGTTGGAAAACACCTTTTCACTTGTGGGCGCCAAACTGGACGAACGCGGCATGACTGAACTGGGCACCCACTTCGGCACGGTGCGCGTCGAACTCCTGGATTCCGTGGCGCGCAATATCCACCTCGAGGCGCTAATGGGAGAATGGGAGCGACGCATCGGCATGTTGACCGGCGTTATTGCGTTGACCGTGCGCGGTGATGAAACAGGGCCGCCCGGACGTCCTATTGAAGTATGGATGCGCGGCAATAACCTTGAGGAACTTACGGACGCCGCCGAGCAGTTGAAGGATAAACTTGCCAGCTTCGACGGCGTATACCAGATACAGGATGATTTCCGCCTTGGCATGAATGAAATCAATTTGAAACTGAAGCCGGAAGCGCGCGCGTTGGGGTTGCATGTCGCCGATTTGGCGCGACAGGTATACGCGGGATATTACGGCGAAGAAGTGTTGCGGATTCAACGCGGACGCAACGACGTGCGTGTACGCATTCGTTACCCGGAAGACCATCGCAGCCAGCTATCCGAGTTGGAACAGATACGCATCCGTACCGCAGGCGGCATGGGCGGTATGGCTGGCATGGGCGGTATGGCCGGCATGGCCGGCATGGGCGGTATGGGCGGTATGGACGCAATACCGACGCGGGCCGCGCCGCGCGTACAGGAAGTCCCGCTGCTGTCCGTGGCTGATATAGAATACACCACCGGCGTTGCCTCCATTCGCCGCACTAACGGACAGCGCCGGGTAATGGTAACGGCCGAGGTGCAGAGTGAACGCGCCAACGCCAGTGAAATTATTCGTGATTTGAACCAGGAGTTCTTCCCGCGGTTGCAGGCAGAGTATCGCGACATTACGATGACCTTTGAGGGCGAGCAACAAGAGTTTCGCGAAGCGCTGGACCGGCTGTTCATAGGCTTTCCATTGGCGGTAATCGGCATATTCATTATCATTGCCACCATTTTCCGCTCCTATGTGCAGCCTTTTGTTATTATGGTAACAGTTCCCTTTGGCATGTGCGGCGCTATTTTCGGCCATATTCTTCTGGGTTATGACATCACCATGCTGAGCATCTTCGGACTTGTGGCGCTGGCGGGGGTTGTTGTAAACGACGCCATTGTGCTTATCGAGTGCATTAACAATTATGTGGCTGAGGGCGAATCCTTTTACGAGGCGGTGCGCCGAGGCGGTTCGCGGCGTTTCAGAGCCATTTTCCTTACAACGATAACAACCGTCGGCGGCTTGACGCCGCTGCTGATGGAAAAAGACCATCAGGCCCAGATGCTTATTCCCATGGCAATTTCACTGGCTTCAGGCGTTGCGTTCGCCACTATTCTAACGTTGCTGCTGGTGCCGTGTGTGCTGTGTATTCTCAATGATTTTCGCCGCCTGGTCCACTGGCTCAAGACAGGCGTTGCGCCAACACCCGAGGAAGTGGAACCCGCAAGGTATAGAAAACTTGACGTGGACGCCCTGTAAGGGTACTCTATACATGTTATTTCAGATACGCTGACAATGCAAGAGGCGCGATGATTACTAAAAAACGACATAGCAGAATGTTTCGCGGATGTATGATAGGCTGCGCGTTGTTGTTGTGTACCCTGCCAAATATGCCGCGTGCAAGTGAAGCGATTGGTGAGGCACTGCCATCGGGCGACAACCTAGACAGCACTGTTGACGCAGAAACGGCGACGGTTGACTCCACTGACTCCACTGACTCCACTGAGTCCACTGACTCCACTGACTCCACTGAGTCCACTGACTCCACTGACTCCACTGAGTCCAATGGAGATACCGATTTTGTGGAAGAGGACGCGGACACAGCCTCAAGCCCCCGACAGTTGTTGGACCTGATAAGCGCGCAGCGGCGCGCGCTGGCGGACAATCCATCTATCGCCGCCGGCGCAGAACGGGTCAATCAGGTACAACAAATGGTTGCTCAAGTGCGTTCAATGTATTATCCGCAGATAGATTTGAGTTATACCTACTCTTTCACCTGGCTGCCGAAAAACTATACCGATTCGGTCAGCGATTCCCTGGATCAGGCGGAGCGAATGCTCCGGGACTGGCGCAAGGAGTCCATAACGCAATCTACCCGTACGCGCCAACCGTCGCTTCGCGCCCGACGCAATATGCGTTCCTGGTACAGAAGCGCGCAAAATCAGATAGCCACCACCCGCGATTACATAGACGGCCCGGTAGAAAATACGACCATGAGTCTTACCATGGGCTGGCTCTTATTTGACGGTTTCGCCCGGGAATATGCAAATGCCATGGCGCGCCATGGCTTCAGTGAGGCGCAAGCGGCTTTTCGCGATGGTCAGCGGATTCTTTTGGATGCCGTGGCGCAGGTGTATTACGGCGCGCAAATCGCCCGCGAGCAAATAGCTGTCAGCGAGTCCAATGTGGCTTTCAATGAACGCCTGCTCACCGACGCGAAAGCAATGCGTGAGGCAGGACGCGGTTCCACGAGCCACGTGCTCACCTTTGAAACCCTGCTCTACGCGGGGCGCGCGAATCTGTTGCTCGCCGAGCGCGATTATGAAATGGCTCTGATGGGCCTGGCCCTGTTATTGGGCATTCCGGAAACGCAGATTGATGAGATGTTTACGTTGGCGCCGCTTGAAGAGGAGACGCCCGAAACGATGACGCCGCCGGACCCGGACGCCATGATCGCCCTGGCCTTCGCGTACAGGCCCGATCTGGAACAGAGCGAGAGCGGACTGCAACGCGCCCAGGCCGCCGTGCGCCACGAATACGCCAAGTTTGCGCCGCAGATTGCCGCCGTGGGCATGCTCGAGACGGCCAATGTCAACGAGACGGGTTTCAGTACAGACCGAATTACCACCACTGTCGGTATTAACGCTTCAATGAACCTGTTTTCGGGAGGCCGCCGACGCGCGGAAACGCTGGAAGCAAAACATGCGCGGCGCGAGGCGGAACTGCAAATCACGGCGAAAGAACAGGAAATCGTGCGTGAAGTGAATCAGGCCGTGGCCGACCTGATAACCGCCCAGAAGGCGCTGGCGCTGCAACGGGACGCCGAAGAAAGTGTGCAGAAAAACCGCGACCTCACTGAAATGGGGTATAATGCAGGTAAAGAGATGCTGGTCACCCTCAATCAGGCCCAGCGCGATTACGTGCAGGCCAGCGGCATGCTCGCCCAGGCGCGCGTGAATCTGCAACGTTCCTGGCAAGCATTGCATGCTGCCACGGGCGTCAGTCTGACTGTGTTGACGCAGGATAAAAAAGAGGACGCAACCGTGATAATGCTTGAAGGCGACGAACTGGCCGAAGAATGATTGAGAAGCGTGAACGCGGGCGTTTATATTTGTTGCGATTAAGGAATGACAATGTAATGCAACGTACCATGAAATAAGGACCACTGCGATGAAAAATTACCCTTACAGAGGCACCATGGACTTCCTCTTCGACATGTTTGACTTATTCAACTTGCTTATTGAAGTGTTACGCAATCTGGGAGAATATTTGAGCAGGAACTAGTGAGGCGTTTACCTTGACGCTTTGTGTATTCAAACAGGCCGACAACGACGTGACGCGTACAATGGTTGCGCTTCATGCTGTCGGTCTCTAAAAATGGGAGACTTTGTTATGTCTTACATGAAAATTGCAACGGTCGTTGCTTGCGTGGGCGGTGCGCTTCTGTTTCTGTTGACTGGCTGCCCGCCCAATGCGATGCACCAGCTTACGCTGTCGGTGTCGCCCAATGGCACGGGCCAGATCGCCGTGACCCCGCAACGTTCGGCCTATCTTGCCGGCACGGAGGTAACCCTCGAGGCGATTCCCGCGGACGGCTGGGCGTTCCAGAACTGGATCGGTTCCGGCTTGAACACCACAGCGAACCCGACTGCGCTACGTATTTTCGGCGACAACACCATTACCGCCGTATTCAGGCTAACCGGCGATACCACCATTCCTGACGACGGCCAACCGATTGTTCGGGACGGCAGGTTCGACCTGGGCACGGATTCGCCGCACTGGACAAAGTTGTCCAGCTCGGGCAGGCCGATTATATGCAACGCAACCAGCTGCGGCACCTTTAACGGGCTTGGCGCGGCGACCGGTTCACATTGGGCATGGTTTGGCAATGAACCCGATGTCGCTTTTGAATCCGCGTCTCTTAACCAGCGTATTTACGTTCGCGACCATGACGAAGCCCAGCTGTATTTCAACGTGGCTGTGCCCGCCGGGCAGATTCCCTTCTTATTCCGGGTATTTCTGGGCGATGTTTTGCTGTTTGAGTTGACAGAGGCTGCGGAAAGGGCTTATAGCGATTATCAATATGAGGTGATTGATATTACAGGACTAGCCCGCGACGCCAACGCAACACTGCGGTTTGTGTACTTTAATACAGGCTTCGGCACACCCGGCAGCCAATCGGCGGTGTTTATTGACAATGTAACCATACAATTGTTTTAACGTCGCGCGAAGATTCCAGGAAGTTATATCCAGTTATGCAGGCAGAAGACAGGGTCATCCATTTTTGTGTTGAGTTAATTCATCAGCCCGCACCGCTCAAGCGGCAGGCGCTGCAAAAACTCTATTTCGATTTATCGCAGACGCGAGCCGCTTACGACAGCATAGACCTGGCCGAGGCCGCGCAGGCGCGGTTTTACTCGCGGCGCGGCAAGGCGCAGTCGCTCATTATCTTTCTGCCGGACCGTGTCTTGATGGTCGAGGAATGGTCGGATATCCCCTTGAGCACTTTCGAGGAGAAAGTGCGCGCGGCCGCGCCTCTTGCGCTCCAGGCACGGGGCGTGAAGCAGGTGCTTGTACATTCCGCCACGGTACGTTCCACCTTTGCGCTGACCCATTACAAGGACGCGCGCGTGTTTCTGCTGGACAATGCATGTTGTCTGGAGGGGCGTATCGCCCCCCATTTCGAACGACCCATCGCAACAGGCGGCCTGCGGCTTGTGTTCCCCGAAACCAATGAGCATCGCGGCAACTTGCATGTCAATATTGAATCATTTCGACACAGCGCCGACGAGATGTTTGTCGAAGTAAAGGCCATCTTCGGGCGACAGCCTATCGCGCCGCCGGACATGGAACCGATCATCGCGAATCTACGTGAGACACGGGCCTTTATCAGCGATAGGGTATTTCCTTTTTTGCAACAGTTTGATTGCCCCCAGGAAGCATTGTAATCGTGGGTGCGGTCATACTATGCCGCCCCGAACAGACCGGCGCGATAATCTCTCCAGAAATCTATGGACATTTCGCGGAACACTTGGGACGCTGCATTTACGAGGGGATATGGGTTGGAGACGCGCAGGCCATTCCGAACCAACATGGCGCGCGTCTGGATGTTCTCGCCGCGCTCAAACAATTGCGCGTTCCTGTTATCCGCTGGCCGGGCGGATGCTTTGCCGACGATTATCACTGGCGCGACGGCATCGGTCCCGTCGAGAAACGACCGCGCACCGTAAACGTGTGGTGGCGCGAGATAGAGCCCAACACCTTCGGCACGGATGAATTTCTACGCTTATGCGAAAATCTTGGCGCAGCGCCCTATATCTGCGCCAATGTAGGCTCGGGATCACCCCGTGAAGCGCGGGACTGGATCGAGTATTGTAATTTTGCCGGCGACTCCACACTGGCGGCACGGCGCGGCAGGAACGGACGTAAACAGCCTTGGAATGTGAAACGCTGGGGCGTGGGCAACGAAAACTGGGGCTGCGGCGGCAATTTCACCGGCGCCGATTACGCAAAGGAGTATATCCGCTTCGCTACCTATATGCGTGCCATGTCGCCTGACATCGAACTGTTCGCTTGCGGCGCCAGCTTCGGCGATTACCGCAATCCCATACAGATGGAATGGAACCGCGCCTTCTGCGATGCGCTGCGGCGTTTGGATTTAGTGAATCATGTTGCGTTGCATCGCTATTTCTCGCGCGGGCGCGGCCTCGCATTTACGGACGCTGAACATTATGCCCTGTTTGCGGACGCACTGGCTCTCGAACGGGACCTTGAACTGACTGACGCCGTGTTGCGCGAATGCTTCCCCGACCGGTTCGTGGGCATTGCCGTGGACGAATGGGGTGTCTGGCATCCCGAGGCAGTAGTGGACAATGGTCTCGAACAAGCTAACACGTTGCGCGACGCGCTGATGGCGGCTACGGTGCTTCATGTTTTCAACCGATGGGCCCATCGCGTCACAATGGCCAACCTCGCCCAGACGGTCAACGTACTGCAATGCCTGGCGGTGACGGAAGGCAATAAAATGTTTCTGACGCCTACATATCATGTCTTTGACATGATGCGGCCCCACAGCGGCGCGCGGTTTGTCCCACTGCAAACGGAAAGCCCCACCTTCGAGGCGCGGCCCGTGGGCTTCGATAAAAAGAAAACCGTCCCTCTGCTCGATGCGTGCGCGTCCCTCTCCGGCAGAAAACTCCATCTTACGGTGGTCAATAAGTCGCTGACGGAAGCCGTCGAAGCGCGCATTGATGTACGAGAAGCCGCTGTTGCAAGCGTTACCGGCAAGATATTGCACGGAGACGACCCGCGCATGGCAAACGCCTTTGACGCGCCGTCACGCATTACAGCGCGACGCATCCGTCACGCCTTTACCAGCGCTGCGCCCACCTATGTCTTCCCCCCAAATTCGTTTACAGCGCTGAAGCTGACGTTGGAGTAGAGGTGAGGTCTCATGGACATGCCGCGCATCTCACTCCTTATGCCAGTGCATAACGCCGCTGATACCCTTGTAGAAGCAGTAGACTCCATTCGCGGACAGCATCTTGACACGTGGGAGTTCATTATGGTGGACGACGGTTCTACGGACGCATCGCCCACGATCATGCGCCAGTATGCGCGGCAGGACCCACGTATACGATGTATCTTTCGCGAGCGATGCGGCATTGTGGAAGCCCTTGCCACCGCCGCGGAAAGCGCGCGTGGACCGCTCTTGGCGCGCATGGACGCCGATGATGTTGCCGCCCCCGCCCGCCTGAGGACACAAGCGGCCCTTTTCGAGCGCTTCCCCGACCTCGCCCTCTGCGGCGCGCGGATACGCATGTGCGGCCACGCCCTGGGAAGCGGCAGAAAACGCTATGAATCCTGGATTAACAGCCTGACCCAACACGAAGACATTGTCCGCGACATCTTTGTCGAATGCCCTATCCCCCACCCCACATTCATGATGCCACGCGACGTATTTCAAGCCGTCGGCGGCTACCGCGACCAAGGTTGGCCGGAAGACTACGACCTGGTGCTGCGCCTGTGGCAACAGGGCGCACAATTCGCCAAGCCCGAGCCGACATTGCTCCACTGGCGCAACCGGCCAACGCGCCTGTCCATGACCGACCAGCGCTACGGCGAAAAGGCGTTCCGAGCACTTAAGCGACATTTCCTGCTCGCAACAATACTCCAAAACGCTGACAGCCGATTCTATCAATGGGGCGCGGGCGAGGTTGGCAAAAAATGGCTGCGCGAATGGACGCAACCGCCAGAAGCCGTAGTGGATATCAATCCGCGAAAAATCGGCCGCGCCATCCACGGCGTACCCGTCATCTCCCCAGAACAGCTGCCCCCGCCCGGCCAGGCCGTCGTCCTCATAGCCGTCGGCGCACCTGGCGCGCGCGAAGAAATCCGGGCTTACCTCCACCCAAAACACTACAAGGAACCCGATCACTTTCGGTTTATTGCCTGACCGACATACCCACTCTCTCAGAACCGTGACAGCGCTATTGCCGTAAATACCCTGCATCCAGCACCGAGATTGATGTGGCGCAGGCCTCCAGGCTGCGGACGGTCTTTCGTGAATGATGCAGGCTGGAAAGCCTGCACTGCAACTGCGGTGAACCGGAATTCTTTATCTCCCACCTTCTACATAGCAGCAGTCCTTTTTCTTATGAAATCTATGAGATAGACGGGAGTTATGGGAATTGACAATTACGACGCTTCACTGTTGGGTTCCACGCGCTTCACTTCTAAAGCCGAGTTCTGATCGAGGATTTCGCGATCCGAGGTACTTACTGAAGGTATGGGGGCCTGTGGATATCGGCCCCATGATGCCGGTTGTACTTCGCCCGTCTGAGTGCAACGATGGCTACGATGAAGACCGCCGGTGTGCGCACACGGCGGCAGGCGCGGCGCTGTTGCACGATCATCTGTTTTTTTTGGG
>SLFT01000449.1 GCA_007124105.1 Candidatus Hydrogenedentota bacterium
CCGGCTGACAGCGTGTCGGGACACGTCGAAGTCGGCGGGCAAGCAAAGTGCCTGATATGGCGTAAGATTCGCAGGCGCAACAGAAATCTGGTGAAATATTCGGGCTAGGGCTCACAGCAGCTGCCACTGTTCCAGAACGGCAAACAGGACAATACCGAAGGCAGTTGCGACATTGACGCTTTTTTTATAGCCCGCCATGGGGATACACACCACGGCATCGCTTCTGCGCAATACGCGCTCGTTAACACCGTTTTCCTCATTGCCGAACACCAGCGCCATGGGCTGCGGGAAAACAAACTGTGTATAGGGAATGGCATTGTCTGCTGTTTCCACCGCCACCACAGGAATGCGCTGCGCTTCAAGAACGTCCAGGCAATCCCGGTTGCGCTCATAATATGTCCAGGGTACGTAGTCGAATGCGCCCAGCGCTGTTTTTTCGAGTTTCTTGTGGGGCGGGTGCGCCGTCATCCCGCACAAATGCACATGCGCCGCAGCACCAGCATCAGCGGTTCTGAAGATACTGCCAACATTAAATGCGCTGCGCAGGTTGTCCAGCACAACATGGACGGGACGACGCGCAATAGCGACACGCTCTTCCGGCGTTTGACCGGCATAATAAGGTTCCAATACTGACATAGCGATGCCTGTTGCGCTCATTCAATGACGAGAAACGGTTCCAGGCGCGTGGCAAGCCGTTCCATTTCATCTTGATATGCGCGCTCAAGCAGCGCCTCAAGCGCCTCCTTCTCAATACCCTTGCTGCTCTCCGCAATAAGCGCCGCCATATCGGGAGCGAACCCGGCGCCGCTGAAGGCAAGCGCGTTGTTTAACAGAGATTGACGCAATTCGCCGAGGCGGTATTCCGCTTCGCGCAAACCGCGCGTGCGTCGCTGCCCTTCCATAGGGAACTCGTCGCCTACTTCGCGGTAGGTTGCCGCTGACTGCTGGAGCAATGCAACGGCTTCGGCATACCGGGCGCGACCCGCCTCCTGCTCTGCCAGTTCGCGCAGTTCATCCGCTTGCCGCAACAAGTCCCGGTACGTTTGCTGTAATTCATCGCGCTCTCTGATCATGGCGTTGACCTCGAGGCGTTGCTGCTCCGCTGTAGGGTGCAATGGGTTCGCGTCAAGAGCCCTTTCAAAACTGGCAAGAGCGTCTTCCAGTTTTCCCGCGCTTAGCGCTTCCTCGCCCACTTCCACATAGTACCCACTGAGTTTCGCGACTACGTCGCGTCGGTCCGGGGCCGTCGCCAGCACGGCTTCGTACTCCCTGACGGCGCGTTCTCGCAACCCCGCTTCATGAAGCAGGGCGCCGATACGGGCGCGCATGTCTGGCGTAAACGCCGTCAGTTCCGCGTAATACGCCTCGGCGGCGTCAATCTCTGCAACGTTTCCACGTTGAATACGGTAGGCGTAGCCATGCACAACATATTGCTGTAACTGGGCATCACTAATATCGCCGGGGACTGCCCGCGACGTGACAATGGTCCACCAGACATCCGCCACGGCGTTCACGGACCGGCTTACGTCGGTGGCCAATCGTGTGGAGGCGGCGCCGCGAAATCCCACGCCTTCATTGTACTCGCGCTCGATCAGGTCGTCGGCAACAGCGGCTTCGCGCATGACCCGCTCAAGGGGCGTCAACGTATCCAGGGTACGGCGCGGCGCCGGCGCCAATGCGCCTGTATTCACGGCGCCATCCGCGTCCGCGTAGTAGTGCCTGCGCACGGCAGCGTCCGAATCCCTCATGGGCGCAGTAACACTGGCGACAACTTTCCCCAACGCGCCAAGTCTGTATGCATAATATGCGTCCAGCGTGGGACGCCGCGCCGCCTTTAACAGCGCCATTTCACTCTCAATGACCCGCAGGGGGCTTATTGCCATGTCGGGATACAATTCCGCCAACGCCTCATCGGACAGAGACGCGCCGGCCCGGATATCTTTCTGCAGACGTGTAAGTGGAAGCCCCTGCTCGCGGGATACAAGATTAAGCGCGGTATTTACGGCGGCGAGCTGGGTACGCGGCCCCCAGGCTGCGCCCGTCCCAGCGCAAAGAACGCTCGTCAGAGCGACAAAGAGGAGTTTGGCGCGCCAATGGGTCATGGCGCATGTTCTTGCAAGTCGTATCATTGCGTGGTTTCCTTGATCTGCGTGGCCAGCACTTCAATTTCATTTGCGCGGTACTTGGCCGGTTCGCCCTCGGCAAGTTCCAAGTAGCGGTCCAGTTCCGCCAGACCTTCTGCCACGGCGCCGCGGCTGATCAACAACAAGCCCAACTCGAGTCGCGCCGCTGGATAATTCTCCTGAATTGAAATGGCGCGCCGGTATGCTTGTTCAGCCTGGTTCATATCGCCCTGCATGGCATGTACGCTTCCGTAAATGGTCGCCTGGCGTGCGGTGGTAATGCCTGCCTCTCCAGCGCGGCGTATATACGTGGCCGCCCGATCATAATCGCCCCGTTCCAGGTAAATTACGGTTATTTCCAGCGCCGCAAGCCCCGCGAAATCGCTTGTTCCCCCTGAAATATCCTCAAGCGCAACAAGCGCTTCGGCGAGCAAGTTGTTTTGTTTTAGACAAAGGGCATGCAGAAAAACAGCGCGTTCATCCTCGGGACGCGCCGTCTTGGCCGCAGTAAGTAACGGCAGCGCCCGCCCATATTGACCGCGTTGCATCAACAAGGCCCCAAGTTGAAGATTTACCAACGCATCAATGTCCGGGGCAGTCTCAGAGGCCTGTTCGAGAACATCCACAGCAGGCGCTTCCTGTCCGCGTATGGCATGTACAAAACCCAGCGCGGCAGCGACCGAACCCTCATCGGGCTGAGCGCCCAGCGCGCGTTGCAGCGATAACGTGGCTGCGTCAAGGTCGCCCGCCAGGGCCCGGGCCAGCCCTAGCAGAACAGGCGAAAGTTCAGCGCCAAGCGCTCTCAGACTCTCGACAGATGCGCGGTGTCCCTGATACTCATGCTCAACGCCTTGTACAAGCGCAAGAAGTTTCAACAGTTCCACATCATCGGGATAACGTTGTTCAATAAGGGAACGCAACAACGATGCCTGCCGTTGTCTATTGTCCGCGCCGGGCATACGTTCCATTGCCAGCAACGAAAGCATGGCCGCCTCGCGGTCGTGCGCGCCGCCTTGCCTCGCTACCGACTCGAATACTTCCCAGGCTCGGTCATAGTGCTGCCCTTGCCAGTAAATCTGCCCCAGGAGAAACTGCGCATCCACATCATCTGGAGAGCGCTGTAAATATTCGCGCAGGATTTCGGACGCCTGCTCGAGATTGCCGTTGCGCGCTTCGCGGCGGGCATTGCCAACGGGATCATGAAGCAGGTGCGTCGCCGCCACAAAAATCACTGCGCCACATGCCATTACAAACAACACGACAGCGGCAATCTTGATGCCATTAAGTACGCCCTGAAAATCCCTTTTTGCGGGCGCTTGTTCCTGGACGGCTTTCTGGCCGGTCAACAGGTTGGCGCCGCATTTAACGCATACGATATCGCCTGCGCCAACTTGCGCGTTGCAGCTGGGACAAGACGATGTGCCTTGCTTGCCGAAATAAGGCTGCTGGCCAACTGCCGCATCTGATTTTTGGGCGGGGCCGCCACAACTTGGGCATATTGTGGCATCTTCAGGCATATCGCCTGCGCAATAGGGGCACTTAATCATCTTTGCCACAAAAAAACATTCCTTTCTGAGTTGCTCATGGACGCTTGCGCCGATGCCGCAGGCGGACACAACATATCGCTGCGCTCACTTAATCCAGATCATCGGGAAGTGCGGTGTTGCAATAGCGACATACTTCCCGTTCCACCCAGTTGCGTCTGCCGCAGTGTGCGCATCGAGGCCAAAACAATGACGGAGCGCTGACAAGGGACACCAGAGCGATAATCCCGGTCATGATAACTAAATAGGCCGTATATCCCATAAAACGCTTTTCAATACGCTTAAGTTCACACCCGTCCATAAGTAATATACAAGGGCGTCTTCTTGTGGGTGAGTGCAGGCGCAACCCACCGCTTCTTTGTCTCTAATATATACGCTTACGCTGTAGCTGGATGCGCCTGGATTCACCATCCTTCCGACCACCGCGCAAACATCCGGGAAACACGGTGTTATTTCCTGCCTTTCTGGACAAAATCTTCAGGCACCTCGAACTCGCGTTTCGTGGAAACGCCCCAACCGTCGTCGTCATCGTCGTCCCCTTTGCCCTTCTTCTTCTTTTGGGGTCCAGCCGCTTTTACGGATATTTTTTGCTTGCGCTGCACTGTCATGGGGCGGTAGCGACGCACCAGAAAAAGAATAATTACTATGAGTGCCACTTCCAGATATATCAGCCACTGCGGGTGATAAACCTCCCACTCCCAGAAACGCAGCCAAGGCGTTTCCCAGTCTCCCCCCGTGCCGCGATCCCCGATAGCCTGGAATTGAGTTTCGTGGCTGAACCAGGTAAAGAACTGTACGCAAAAATGCAGTATTGTATGCATGGAGGCTAAATAGATGGCAATCTCCAGGGAATACATAATTAAGGAGACAGAATAGGGACGCGTGAAGTAGATAGCAGCTATTGCCAGGGGTACGCCGATTAGATAAAAAACCATGTACTCACTGAGATGGTCAATTATCTGTTCCTGTTGAAATATGAAGTCCATTATATGGTTCCCTTTCCATATCGCATTGCAATTCTACGCATCATATATGATACAGTAATCATGAAGATAAGACAACTTGGCCGAATTTTTTCTTGACCGAAGTTTTTCCACGGCCAATGCGCATTGTCAGACTTATCGCATCTTTCCACCTGCAACTCAGGAAGAGCACACCTTACGCAAGGGATACCGCCATGGCTACTCTGGTAAAACGTATTTTGTTGGCGACTGTGGGACTTATTCTGGCGCTTATTTTCGGAGGTTTTCTATGGCTGAATCCCGGGCGCGGTCCACGCGAGGAGGTTGACCCGTACGAGAAGGGTTGGCACGAAACAGTGGAAGATACGCTGGTGATCCACTTGAGAGGCGCCCCGTATGAAATGGGCTATCAGCGGGGTTATTTCGCCAGGGACAAAGTGGCCTTGTCCGTGGAGATATTCGATGGACTCCTCGATCAGGCCCAGGAAGAGATGGGGCTTCCACGATTCGCGGCGAATTTGATCCTGGATGTTACGTACCAACTATGCGCCCCCTTTATTCCCGAACGTTATAAGCGGGAAATGGAGGGGCTCGCCGATGCGAGCGGGTTCAATCTGAAAATATTTCGGCGCGCCCATGTCTTGTCCGTGTTGACAGAACGCGCATGTAGTTCTTTTACAGTATGGGGCAACGCCACCGAAGACGGCAAACTTTACCACGGCCGCAACTTTGACTGGATAACCTCCGCAGGGCTGGAAGACACCGCGGTGTTGGCTTTATACGAGCCGGACGGTTTCCGACCCTTTGCTTCCGCCGGTTATGCCGGGCTGATCAGTGTGTTGAGCGGTATGAACATGGACGGCATCTCCATCGGTCAAATCGGCGCAATTACGGACGACGGCTCGCTTCGCGGCTTGCCCATGGAATTCTTTCTGCGACGAGTGCTTGAAGAGTGTTCGACCCTGGACGATGTGACAGGGCTGGTAACTTCCGTCAAGCATACGGTCGGGTTCAATTATGTTGTTGGCGATGGCGAGGCGCGCGACGCGCGCGCTTACGAAACTACGGCAAACCATGTTGCTATATTTGGGCCGAACGATCCGCTTGAGACCGTGGAGTATGCGATACGCATTGAAGACGCGGTCTTTCGTTCCGATGAAGCCATGGACCCGGTAGTACGCAGTTTACAACGCTGCGCGAACGCGCCTAACATGCCCTATGGCTCGAACTCCTATGATCACCGTTATCTGGGTATGGCTACACGCATCCAGGAACATTACGGGGCCATCAACGCCGCCGTCGCGCTCGATATCGTAAAGGCTACGGCCATGAAAAACGCAAACCTACATGCCGTCCTGACCAATTCCACCGATCGTCAACTGTGGGTTGCTCATGCCAAAAAGGGCCAGGATGCCGCCGCACAATCTTTTGTGCGGTATGATCTGCCACGGTTGTTCATTCACCCGGACGAACGCCCCGAACTCCAAGCGCCCGCGGAACCTGATGAAGCGCCTGTTGCGGAAGACCCCGAAGACGTTGAAGGACAGGAGGATGAAGTGGAACAACCAGAAGACGTAGACGGGGAAGAAGCCAGTGACGAGACAGAAGAGTTCGCGGAAGAGGTAGAGGGGGACGCGGACACAGATGTGCGGGAAGAAGAAACGCTGGAAGAGGAGGCGGGTACAACGCCGGATTCGGCGGAATGACCAGTTAAAGCGCCACAAGCCTGCGCCACAAGTTATCCCCAAAAATAAGGAAGCATGAGACTTATAGGAAGATATGTTTCCTGGCATCTGTTGGATGGTCGCTCTACTATGCCCCATACCTTCCAGATATCAGTCGCGGCATTTATCGGGGTTGTTTTGAGGTTGGGGGCCATGCCCGCGTTAGGAAACCGAACGCTCGTCTTCCATAACCTTTTCGATTTCCGCGCGCAATGCGGTCAGGCGATAGGGCTTATGCACATAGCCTGCCAATGTCTGACCGGGGAAATGCTGCATCGCTTCGTTTTCGCTGAACCCACTACACAGGATGACTTTTACGTCCGGTTTAATTTTACGCATGGCCGCAAATGCGCTGGCGCCATCCATGCGCGGCATGGTGAGGTCCAGCAGTACGCCCACTATCTCGTCCGCTTTTTGCTCGAATATCTCGACCGCTTCCTGACCGTCGCAGGCGACGATGGTGTCAAAACCGAAGCGATTCAGCGCTTTTTGACCCAGTTCGCGCAAAGGCGCTTCGTCGTCCACCACCAGAAACGTGCCTGTCCAGTTGTCCTGTTCCCGGCTCTTCTGCGCCGGCGCAGATGTTTCTGGTTCATAGGTCTTGGCCGCCGGCATCTCTTCGGGCGGTTTGGTTGCCACGGGGAACAACACACGCACAGTGGCGCCGGCGCCGACGGCGCTTGTTATCTCCAGGGCGCCATGATGCCCCTGCACAATGCCATGTACCGCCGACATACCAAGACCGCGTCCGGTAAACTTGGTGCTGTAAAAGGGATCAAATACCCGGTGTAGCGTAGCCGCGTCCATGCCGCACCCGGTGTCGGAAACATCAAGGAAGATGAAATCGCCCGGCGCCGGTTTATCTTCTATCATGCAGCGCTGTAAGTCCTCGGCAGTATAGTGGGTTACGCCTGTTCCAATAGTGATTTTGCCTTCGTTTTCTCCGATGGCCTCTGATGCGTTTGAAATTAGATTCATCACAATTTGCTGAATCTGTCCTTCATCAGCATATATGGGCGGCAAGTTTTCCTGGAGATGCAATTCCACCGATACGTCTTTGGAAATAGACGCGCGCAGTATTTCCAGGTTTTCCTGAATCTCCACACTCAAGTCGAGCGGCTTGACAACAAAACTCCCCTTGCCGGAGTAGGCAAGCATCTGATCGGTGAGCGCCGCCGCGCGGCGCGCGGCTGTAACCGCTTTATTAACGGATTCATGCGCAGCGGGTGTCTCTCGTATTTCTTCCGCGGCAATCTCCAGATTGCCCAGTACCACCGCGAGCAGGTTATTGAAGTCATGGGCAATGCCGCCCGCCAACACACCGAGACTCTCGAGTTTCTGTGAATGAAGCAGGCGCCGCTCCATTTCCATCCGTTCTTCGGTGGCGATCTTACGTTCTGTCACGTCTATTACCGACCCATCAAAATACTCTATGTTCCCCGCAGCGTTACGCAACATCCTGCCGCTGATGGAACCCCATATAATGGCGCCGTCCTTGCGCTTGATCCGCACCTCGCGCTCCGCCACATAGTCTTTTTCCTCGAGTTCGCGCCAGAGCGCTTCTCTTTCGACGGGATCAGCATACAAGTCTTTAACATTTAACGCCATCAGTTCTTTTTCGTTGCTCGAGCCGTGAATCTTCACCATGGCCTTGTTTACCATCACAAATCGCTCTTCAGGCGCAAGCGTATACCGATACAATCCGATAGGCAAACTGTCCACAAGACTGCGGTATTTCTCTTCGCTGCTGCGCAACGCCTCTTCCGCTCGCTTGCGTTCCGTTATGTCCCGCCACGTGGCATGGATATGATTGACGCCCCGGATGGTAATCAAGGTAAACATAACTTCCACGGGAACAGGAGCGCCGTTTGCTTTCAGATGGGTCCATTCGAAAGCGTGATGGCCATTGCGTACGCATAAGGCAACCATTTCCTTGAACGCTTCCTCGGAAGGGCGTCCGTCGGGCTGCGTGGGCGGCGAAATGTTTTCAGGCCGCTGATGAAGTAACTGCTGCCTGGACTTATATCTCAGTAATCGCAGGGTGGAACTGTTACAGTCAACAATCTTCCCTTTTTCCAGCAATAAGATGGGGTCCGTGGACTCTGTAAATAAGCGCCGGAATGTTTCGCCCCGTTCGCGCAGTTCAAGTGTACTCTCTTGAATCTTGAGTTCCATCGCGGCTTGCTGATTACGTAATATACCCACGAAAAGCGTCAGCGCTACAGTGATAAAAAAGGAAACAAGCGCTGTAGCATAAACGTTGCGCATCGGGTGGGCGGCCAGGAAGCTCTGGGTTGGCTCGATCAACAAGGCATACGTGTGAGACAGTATGAACATGGGATGCATAAACGAGAGATCAACATCCCGCAGCGTCGCAAAACCCCACACGGCGGGCGGCGGGTTATAACCGCTGCCCGAATCATACGCAAGGGACAACGGGGTTTCATCCGCTACTACCTGAAAGAACGTCATGGATGCATGCTCTGACTGTTGGACCGTACTCCCTTGCGCGTAGGAAAGCAACAGGTCAAACCGCAGCGCAGCGCCAACAAAACCGCGTAGCGCCTCAGGGCTGGAGTCGTTGTCTGCGTAAACAGGCGCATAGAGGTGTACGGTTTGACCCTGAGCATCGAAGGTTCTTTCCCGGGCGGGCGTGGATGCTGTTATTTGCCGCGTCTGGGCTGACGTTGTGATGGCAACCTTTTCCTCGTGAAGGCTTCCCATGTCCAGGCCGGGAGCAACAAGCCCCCCCGTTGAAGAGGATACATAATAAACGGGATACTCAATTTCGTCGTCTTCAACAACAATAATTTGCTGTCCGGCGCTATTCAGTCGGTAAACCTGGTATTCTGTATCTTCCTCATGCGGGCGTTCCTGATCCGGCATTTTGGTAATCCAAAAGCAAGATTCGATGGCCGGTTCGCTCAATAATGAGGCGGAAAAGGCATGGAAGGCGTCACCGGTCAGAGAAGCGCTGGTTTCGATACATTCGCTGATATGAGCCATCTTATGCTGAATGTTGCGTAGATTCGCTTCAAGGGCCTCCGCGCGAGACTCCGCCAGAAACATAAATTGCAGACAAAGATTACGATTTTCCGCCTCCAGTACAAAGAATGTTGCAGCGCCGGTTAACAACAAAAAGAACCCGGCCACAAAGATTGTTTCCAAATGACGGTATCGTTTCGGGGCAAAGCGGCATCGGAGGTATAAAGCGCCGATGCCAGCAAACTGTAATGTGAGCAAAAGCAACGCAATCGCCATCGGCACAAAGCGAATTCGCTGAAGCTGTTCGCGCCAACGCTCTGTCGGCATCTCCAGTACAACCGCCATCAACACTTCATTGACATTTGGGTCGAATACCGGGGCAACAGCCGAGAAGGAGTCGGGCGTCGGATTAGCCACAAAGCGGCGTCCCGACACGATCTTCTGTTTCCAATCCGCTTCTGATGCGTCATACGCAACGCCGGGAAGGGGTACAGGCGCATCGCCCACGACAAAAGAAGGGCCATAAACGAGATTGTCGTCACGAACGGTTAGTCCATAGATGGCCGAAAGGGCTGGGACATCGCTACTGAATGCCCTGAACTGATCCCGTATCAACCCATAAGACCGGCGTTGCTGATCGCTGCGATCAAAGGATAACACAGAGAGGTGGTGGGGATTAATGCTGCTTGCAACTTCTACGGCCTTACGTAAAAAGTTGGCGCGCATTTCTTGCTCGGCGTGTCGCACCCGCCACTCGGCAGTTGCCCATCCCAACACTATGACCGTACAGGAGAACGCCGCAAGCAACATGGTCAGCCATATTGTCTTAAACGTGAACCCACCCACCTGTTTCATAGAAGACCTCTACTGCATTGTAATTACAGTTTGTGTGGCAATAACGAGCATAAACACTCACCAATGGGAATTATATCATATTTTGTCACGTTTCGTGGAAAAATTTAAGACGTATCGCCCCCCGGATGCTCATTATTTTCTAGTGGAGGCTGATAGCCTCTGAACGATTGTCCCTACTTGTGGAATAGAAGTGAATGATGCCGGAGAGGGCCAAACGTCGGTGATTGATGCGCCACGAGACATGCTCCGTTTGATCTGCGCGCAGTGATGCAATAAACTCAAGGGACCTTGTTTCGAGCCAGTCACGCGGAGCCTGTATGCGTGATATGCGCTTTCGTTACAGCATTTACGCCGCCTGTTTAATCGGAAGGCCCAAGACCGTCTTTGGCACTGTCAGTAAAAACAGAACCGGTAAAACGCAAATGAAGGATATTGAATGAATCATGTCAAAATGTAATCTGCCGACAGCACTGGAAAAAGAAATGCGGATCAAGGAGTTGCTCAATGACTGTGACGGTATGGCCATTGCCTATTCCGGCGGTGTTGATTCAACATACCTGGCCGACGTAGCCCACGAAACTCTGGGCGCAAAGGCTCTGATGATCATTGCCGATTCGCCAAGCATTCCCCGCTCCGAACTACGCGAAGCGATATCGCTTGCCCAGGAACGCCGCTGGCGTCTTGAAGTGGTAAGTACCAGGGAGTTCGACAGTCCCGACTTCCTGAAAAACGACGTAAAACGCTGTTACTATTGCAAGGGTGAATTGTTTGAAGTGATGCGCAGATATGCTGATGAACACGACATAGCCGCTATTGCTTACGGAGAGACAGCCGAGGATGGCTTTGACGCGACCCGGGTCGGCGCCCAGGCAGCGCGCGAGGGCGGCGCGCGCGCGCCGTTGGCCGAGGTTGGTTTCAATAAGGAGGAGATTCGCGAGCGAAGCCGCGCCCGCGGTCTGCCTACATGGAACAAAGCCTCCTTCGCCTGCCTCGCATCGCGCGTACCTACGGGAACCCCTGTTTCAGCGGATATTCTCGGCAAAATCGAAAAGGCGGAGGAATTGCTCCGCGACATCGGTTGCCATCAATACCGCGCGCGGCACCATGATGCAATATGTCGCATTGAAGTATCGGAGGATGATTTTGCGTTACTGATGCGACCCGACATCCGACATGACATTGTGGACACGGTGCGAGCGCTTGGCTATCGCTATGTAACGCTTGACCTTGCAGGGTATCGAACAGGGAGCACCACAGGTTGAAAAACACAGCGGCCCCGAATGCTTGAACGGGTATAGAAAGCAATACGACCAATAAGGACGCTGATTGCACAATCGGCGGCCGTCCCCGCGCAGGAACGTTTTTGAAGCCTGAACAATGACTCCTGTTTCCTTTTGTTTTCCCTACCATACAATATATAATGGCACAAGCGGTATATGGTGCCGGACAGGCAGGCTGGCTTGATTGCTCAACCTGCCGACCGGTTTGAAAACTTGCGGAAGCGCTGTAATGCGCAACAGGCCCAAAAGGAACAAAAACTGTGCGCAAGTTGGGCTATGCGTTAACGGTTGTCGCCCGTTTTATTCCTCGGGACAGTAAGTAAAATGACACAACATGTTGCCGGTAACGTGGGAAGCGAGGCTATCATTCGCGTCCTCGATCTTGCCAAGCGTTTTGAGATGGGCGATACCATTGTACACGCACTTCGCGACGTCTCCTTCGAGATTCATCGTGGAAGTTTTGTTGCAATCATGGGACCGTCAGGATCAGGGAAGACCACGCTACTCGATATCTTGGGATGCCTGTCGCGCCCCTCCTTAGGTTCTTACTGGCTTGCCGGGTCGCTTGTGAGCGACATGTCAGACAGGCAATTGGCGAAAGTACGCAACCACGAAATAGGGTTCGTGTTTCAAAACTTCAATCTGCTTAGCCGTTCTACAGCGCTTGCCAATGTGGAGTTGCCCCTTTTCTACGATGGTATACCGCGTCGTGAACGCGCGCGCCGCGCATACGAGATGATTGAGGCTGTAGGACTGGCGGACCGTGCGCGGCATTGTCCCAATGAATTGTCCGGCGGACAACGACAGCGTGTTGCTATCGCGCGCGCATTGATCAATTCTCCTTCCATTTTATTTGCGGACGAGCCTACTGGCAACCTGGATACGACCAGCGGCGCAAGTATTATGACACTTTTTTCGGAATTGCACCGCAAAGGGCATACAATAGTCATGGTTACTCATGAGCGCGATGTCGCCGAGCATGCAGAACGCATCATGAGCTTTCGCGACGGGCAGTTAGTAAATGACGAATGGCTGAATCAAAATTCAAGAAACTAATCCGCGTGGTTTTGGGCTGGCTTGTTTTCGGCGCCATTGTAGCGGTGCCGGCAGCCTACTGGTACACGTATGAGCCGGTAATTGACGTAACCGCCATGACCTTGACCCGCGGGCACATTGAACAAACCATCGCAACTTTTTCCTCGGGAACAGTGGAGGCGAAGTATTCCTCGCTGGTAGCGCCCGAAAGCATGGGAAAAGTAGTGGCCATTCACGTCAAGGAAGGGGACCGGGTGAATGCCGGCGATATATTGATTTCGCTGGACGCCACACAGCAGGAATATCAGGTAGCGCAGGCGCAAGCGCGTTATCAACAAGCGGAAACCGCGCTAAACACGCTCAAGCGCCAATACGCGAATGATCAGGCGCGCATCGCAACGCTGAAGAGGACACGGGATATTGCGGAGCGCGAGTTTGAGCGGGACAAAACATTGTATGAATCCAACGACGTCGGTTCGGAAAGCATGGTCAACCTTTCCGAGGTAAATTTCAATCAGGTGGACGACAGTTACATTGCGTTGAACAACCTCATCAGTCTTTATCCGATGCGCATTGAAGAGGCAGAAGTGGGACTCAAAGCGGTTGCCATCGCGCTCGAGCAGGCCAAAACGCTCTTGGAATGGACCCATGTGCGCGCGCCATTCGACGGCCTTGTTGCGGAGATTTTTGTCGAAGTGGGTGAGAGCGTGGGCACTACATTCGGCGGCGATCTGGCCGGCGGCCTGGCTGGCGCCCCCTCTGTTGGCGCCGGAGGGATGGGCGCGGTGGGTGCCGGCGTAGGCGGCGCAATGGGAATGCCCGCCTCCTCCGGCCTTGCAGTGGCCCGCATCGTTGACGATTCGGATTTATACGTTAAGGCGCCTTTCGATGAGGCCGTTTTTGGCGAGGTTAAAGTCGGACAAAAAGTGCGCATCGAGATTGACGCGTATCCCGATGACCCCTTTCCCGGCCAAGTGGACTTTGTCGCCTCGACGGTGTCCCGCAATATGGATTTCAGCCGCACCTTCCTGGCGCATATCCTGATCAAGGAAGGCAAGGAAAAACTCACCCCCGGCATGTCGGCGGACGCAACCATCATCGTGGATGAAAAGGACGATATACTCTTTGTGCCCACGGAAGCGCTCATCCGTGAAGAAGAAGGGTATGTAATCATAGAAGACCGCGCTGTGCGGCGCACCGTCGAGGTCGGCATAGGCAATTGGCGGGCACGCGAAGTGTTGAGCGGATTGCGTGAGGGCGAAAGGTTAATTACCTCCATCGGTCTGCGCGAATTGCGCGACGGCATCCTGGTGAACGTGGTTGATTCGCTGGAGGGCCGATGAATCTCATCGAATGCATCCTGATGGCTTTGGAGTCCCTGTTGGAAAACAAGGTGCGTTCTTTTCTCACCACGCTGGGCGTAATCATAGGCGTTATGTCTGTCATACTGCTGGTGTCTTTGGGCGAAGCCGCCCAATCTTACATCGAGACTGTATTCAGCGACATGGGCAGCAACGTGATTGTCGTAACGCCGGGAAAACAGGAAACTACGGGAAGCATGATAGCGGTCAGCGCGGGCAGTTTTCGGAGACTCACCACGGATAATGCCAATGAAATAAAGCGCAAAGCCATGGGCATTAAAGCCGTGTCAGGAACTGTAGTTGGAACCGGTCAAATTCGTTTTAGAAACATTGAAAGAAACACCATCGTTTTAGGCATACAAGAGGATTTCGCCATCATACGGGAAATCAACACACAGATAGGCCGCTTTATCAGTACGCAGGACGTTGACAGAAACAACAAGGTGTGCGTCATCGGGCTGCAATTGAAAAGAGACCTGTTTGGAGACAGACCCGCCCTCCATGAGCGCATATCCATCAATCGCTCGAAGCATGTCATTATCGGCATACTTGAGGAGCGCGGCACATTGCTCGGTATTAATCTGGATGACATCGTTTTTGTGCCATTGCGCAGCGGTCAGCAGATGTTTTATGGCGGCGAGGACACCCTCTTCGAGATTAACATTGCCGCGCGCAGTCCCGACGACGTCCCGCTCGCCATCGAATCTACCCGCGAGATATTGACGGCGGCCCGTGACAATATCGAGGATTTCACTATCGTTGACCAGGATGGCATCATCGCCTCTTTCGGCAGGATTCTGGATGCGCTCCGGCTCATGCTGGTCGGTATCGCAGCCATATCGCTGCTGGTTGGCGGCATTGGCATCATGAACATCATGCTGGTGTCCGTGCGCGAACGCACCCGCGAGGTGGGCATCCGAAAAGCGGTGGGCGCGCAGCGCTCCGACATTGCGTTTCAGTTCCTCATAGAAGCGGTAACCTTGAGCGTCTGCGGCGGGGGCATCGGCGTTGGCATCGCATGGGCGGCCACCATTGTGATGGCTATTTTCTATCCGGTCATGCCCATTATCATTTCCACATGGTCTGTGCTGACCGCATTTTTATTCAGCCTTACAGTGGGTGTGTTCTTTGGCGTCTATCCCGCCATTAAAGCCAGCGGCGTGGACCCTGTGGAAGCGCTTAGATACGAATAACAGACGCCTGGAGCCAAGTCCGCCAGACAGCGGGAAGTAAAACCGCCATCTCACGTTTCAGCCTGTCGTTGTGTTTACGGTATACTGAGTATGTGTCGGCCCACGTGAATTCCTTATATAGATGGTTGTCGCTTGCCGATGACACTATTGACCACACCGGACTACGGTACTTCCCTGGAGCGTGGTCATGCAACACGCGGGGCATCTCCTCATAACAAACCTGCAACACGAGATTAGAGTATGGGTATATCAAAGAGCAGCATAGCCACACCTTTTTCGGTAACACTGTTTCTCATGGGCTGGGCCTTGACGCCGGTGTTCGTGCGCTATATGAGCGACGCGTACGACCCGTACACGCAGGCGTTTATCCGATATCTCAGCGCCGCCGCCGCATTGTGGGTGTACGCGTTTCTTTTTTACCGTCGCGATTTGATGCTGGCCGTGCGACGCTGGCGCACCCTGGCGCCCATCAGCATGGTGGTGGTATGCATGCAACTGGCGTGGACCATTGCCATTTACAACACCACCGCAACCATGGCGCAGCTGGTAACCACACTACAGGCGCCGCTGGTCATTCTCTTGAGTTTCGTGGTCTTTCGCGAGGAGCGCGACGTGATCCTGAGTCCAGCGTATATTCTTGGCGCGCTGCTGTGTTATATCGGCGTTATTGCCGTATTCATGCGCGACGACGGCGAGTCAATCCGGTTTTATGTGGACTACGCCATGATACTGTTGTTGTTCGTCAGCATGGCCTGGGCCGTGTACGCTGTGTGGGGCAGGCACACGGCCAAGGGGTTGCATCCTGTGACCATGTTTACCATGATCAGCGTGTATGTGAGCCTGGGATTGTTTATGGCCATGTGCCTGCTCGGCGACCCGTCCACGCTGTGGACCGCAGGAATGCGTATGAACGGCATTGCCTTCACATCCGGTATTATTTGCATTGCCGCCGCCCACTGCGGCTTCCATTATGCGCAGGTGCGTCTCGGCAGCGCCTATTGCACCAGCCTTCAATTGATTACCCCCTTCATCACCCATGTATTGGCTTACACGCTCTGGCCGGACGAAGCGCTTCTGTGGATACAATGGGCGGGAGGCGCCATGCTGGTAAGCGGCGGATTCCTGGTGGTGCGCGCGCGCAGAATGCAACAGGTTCAGGCGCAGAAGCAACCTGTTGAACCTTGAAAGCGTACGCCACAAAAAGGCGGCGCCCTGATATTGATTTTTGCCCATGAGTCGTGCTATAAGATTACATTCCTTCAAACAAGCCGTCTGCTGACGGCGGCGCTTTGAGCGCCATTTCCCCGCCACAAACACACAGTCGCGCCGCCACAGTGCGCCCGCGCGACATAGGAACGCAGCAGCATGCTAATAGGCAGCCAATCCACCAGCACCATCGTAGATGTTTTTCGCATCGGTCTCACAGAAATGATCCGGGCTACAGGGCTTCCCGAGGAAGCGACTTTCCATACCGAGGATTGCGAAATCTACGTGAAAGGCAAGAATCTCGGCAACAGAATTGACGCCATGCGCATCACCTTTACCATGCGCGAGGACATAACGCCCGAAGCAATAGACGCTGCGATTGCGTCTTCCAAGATCGGCATGCGCGCCAAATGCGAGAACGGCAAATGTATTGTGCAGGTTCCGCCTTTCGAGTGGCGACAGATGCCGTTGCTCACGCCGTTGGACACCCTAATTGAAAATCATGCGGCTCGGAGCATGCGTTCACAAACGTGGTCGTTGGAAGTCGCCTCGTACATGTCCAACAACTATAACATCAACAAACTTATCGAGGTGATACGCGCTCACAATGCATCCGACCTGCATTTGCGCGCGGGGAATCGCCCGTTCATGCGCGTGGACAACGAATTGCAACCCGTTCCCGACACGCCTGTTATCACCAGCGAGGATATGCACCAGTTTGTGTACCAATTGGGCGGTGAACAGCAAATCACCGCGCTGGAAACAGAACGCGAAAACAGTTTTCAGTATCATGCCGCCGGCATTGGGTATCTGCGGTGCAGCGGCTATATCAAGAACAACGCCATGGCCATTGCGCTGCGCCTTATTCCGGAGGAACCGCCGCCCTTCGAGGAGATCAATATACCGGAGGTAGTAAAAACGGTCTGCTTCAAGCATCGCGGTCTGTTCCTGGTGTGTGGGGTGACGGGCAGCGGCAAATCCACCACACTCGCCGCCATGATAGATTTTATCAACCAGCAGCGGCGCTCACACATCATTACCATTGAAGACCCGGTGGAATATGTGTACCAGGACAAGAAAAGCATTATTTCACAACGTCAGGTGGGCCGCGACACCCACTCGTTCGCGAATGCGTTGCGTGGCTCTTTGCGCGAGGACCCCGACGTTATCCTGGTGGGTGAAATGCGAGACACGGAAACAATCCGCGCCGGGCTCAGCGCCGCGGAAACCGGCCATCTGGTGTTCAGCACACTGCACACCACCACTTCGGTGGACACCATCAACCGCATGATCAGTTATTTCCCGCAGAATGAACGCGACCTTATACGCCAGGAGATCGCCTATACACTGCAAGGCGTGGTATGTCAGCGTCTTCTCAAAAAAATCGGCGGCGGACGCATCCCGGCGGTTGAGATCCTATTGGGTGGGCGTCCTATCGTGCGCGACGCTATTCTGGATGGCGACCTCGACAAATTATACGGAATCATTGAGGTGGACAGCGATATGCGTAGTTTCGATCAATACGCCGTGGAATTATATCAAAAGAAAATTGTTACCAAAGAGGAAGCAATAAGCGCATGCAGCAACGAAGAAGGGTTCCAGCGGATCATTTCGGGCATTAAATCTTCCGAAGGCCGCAGGCTTCTGAAGTAGGTTCAGACGCGGCATTTCAGGCGACTGTTATCCATGAAAAAACGACTCTACCTTATTGACGCAATGGCCTTTGCCTTTCGCGCTTTCCATGCCATCACCGGGCGGCTGTCAGACAAAAACAACAGGCCGACCAACGCCGTTTACGGATTCACCCGCATTACACTCAAATTACTGCGAGAACATGATCCCGAATATATCGCGGTGGTGTTTGATGCGCCTGAAAAGAATTTTCGCGAGGAAATGTATCCCGAATACAAGGCCACACGCGCAAAAACGCCGCCCGA
>SLFT01000379.1 GCA_007124105.1 Candidatus Hydrogenedentota bacterium
GAACCCCTTGAAATGAACGGTTGCGCCGCGCCAATGCAATTGGCGGTCGTCTGCGCCTGTTGTCGTTGGCTGTAATGCTCAGCAATAACTGCGAATAATCTGTGAGAATTTTGTATGCTTGATTCCCATGCGCGCCCCAGTTGGTCTGCCGGCAGGTGATAGATGCGGATTGGTCGTCGCACAATACGAGAAACAGGTTCGGATGTTTGCTAAAAGCCTTTTCCATACCTGCTGTGGCGTGTTGTCGCGGGCGCGGGTTCGAACCCAGTAAGTGTTGATGAGCGCATCAACCCCCTGTAATGATGCAATGAGCATTTCAGGATTGTTGAAGTTGAAGGGAAACGCTTCGATCGTATCGCCAAAAGAATTCTCGCGGTGAAGAGAATTAGTCAGGGTTATTACAGTGTCTCCCCGCTGCAACAAGCGTTCAGCGATGTATTTCCCAGAATAACCGTAAGCGCCCGTTACCGCAACTTTCATTGTCTTGCCCTTCCGTACGATATGTGTACGTTTGTTTCACAAAATACATAATCTGCGCGAAGCACTATTTGAGTGACCGTGCTCGGACAAAGCAAGTTTCAAATGAATTGTCGCTACAGGGATCGCTCAAATCAAAATATGTTATGATTCCAAACACTGTATTTGACATGGAGTAAGCAAAGCCAGGCACGATGCGCCGGTATCCTATGATATTCAGGCGATACATTCTGATGCGCCAGCCTGTAGAATGATTTGATTTTTAACGCAAACAACGAGCATTCAAATCGCCGCGACGACCTTTGTGCGTGATTGCTTGTCAACTCAAACAGGAGGAGATTAAAAAAATGCAGCGGAAAAACGTTCTTCATCTCGTAATTGGCAGCCCGGTTATTGGCGTCGCGTGCGGCATTATGTTCATGACCGCGGCCTATGGACAGGTAATATACGACGCCGGTGGTTTACGGATCACAGTGGACGACGCCGGGCAGATCGGCAGTTTCCATGACGCTGTCCACGGACGTGAACGGCTTGCCCCGGAACAACCCGCGCCGCTGATAGCGGTACAAATCGGCGACACGGTTGAAGCGCCAACCTCGGCGATATTTCAGCAGGAACCATCTGTAATACAGCTGCACTATAAGGAAAGCGGCATAGATGTGGATGTGGCCGTTCAGGAAAAGGACGGCCATGTTGTGTTCGAGGTGATTCAGGTGAAACCGGAAGACACGGTGGACGCACTCATCTGGGGACCTTATCCGCTTGTCATTAACCAGACCGTGGGCGAGGTGGTCGGCGTGGTTCGGGATGACGAATACGCCATCGGCATCCAGGCGCTGAATGTGAAAACCCTGGGCGGCTACCCGGACAACGACGAAGGGCTCAACGGGTTTCGCGGGCAGACGGCGGCGGCCACGTCGTGGGGCAGCGTGTTGCAGGCATACTGCATGGACCGGTCGCGTCCAAGAAACGTTGCCGCCTGGAACGGAACATTCCCGAACATGCCCGTGCCGCCAATTGAAGGCGAAACGGTGCTGGGAACGAAGATCGCGCTCTTCGGCTGCGTCGCGGCGGAGGCGCTCGACACGATAGGCCGTATCGCTCAGGAGGAAGGCCTGCCCTACCCTATGATTGACGGGGTGTGGAGCAAGAAATCGCCGGAAGCGGGGCGCTCGTACATGATAGCCGACTTTTCAGAGGATACCATAGACGAGATACTGGAAAGTGTGCGCCGGGCAAATCTGGCCGGCTTGTATCACGGCGACCCCTTCAAAAGTTGGGGACATTACGAGCCGCATCCGAGGCACTTTCCAAACGGCGTGCAGGGCCTGAAAGCGTGTGTTGACAAAGCAAGGGCGTTAGGCGTCCGCCTGGGTGTGCATACCCTGTCAAACTTTATCCAACCGACCGACCCGTATGTGTCGCCCACGCCCGACCCGCGCCTGGCGAAGACCGGCGCCAGCGTCTTGACGGAAGCGATCGCGGCCAACGCCAGCGAGATACCGGTGGCATCGCTGGAGTATTTCGATAATGACGACGCGAACTGGATGCGAACCGTTGTCATCGGCCAGGAACTGATCCGCTATCGCGCGGTGTCGGAAAGCGAACCCTGGATGCTGCTGGATTGTCAACGCGGCGCGTTTCGCACAAAGGCCGCCGCACACGAGGCGGGCGCGGAAGTGGGCAAACTCCTGGATCATCCGTACCGCGTCTTTTTCCCCAATCTGAACCTGCAACGGGAGATTGCCCGTAACCTGGCCCAGTTGTTCAACGAGACAGGTCTCGACCAGATGGATTTCGACGGCCACGAGGGCGCGCTCGCGTCGGGGCAGGGCAGCTACGCCATTGACCTCTTTGCCAAAGACTTTTATGACAACCTGGACCATCATGTGGTTAACGGCACCAGCATCATGTCCCATTATTACTGGCATATCAACACTTACTGCAACTGGGGCGAACCGTGGTACGGCGGTTTCCGCGAGAGCATGCAGCAGTACCGCATAGACAACCAGGACTATCTCAGCCGCAATTTCCTGCCCAATATGCTGGGCTGGTATCTCATGACGGAAACCACGCACCTCTCCGACATGGAATGGATGCTGGCGCGGGCCGCCGGATACAACGCCGGGTTTGCCCTCGCCACCAGCTTGCAGGCACTGCAGAAGAATCCCCACGCGCCAATCCTCCTTGACGCCGTCCGCGAATGGGAGGCGGCGCGCATGGGCGGCGCGTTTTCGGACGAACAACGGGAACGAATGAAGATCGCGGAAAATGAATTCCACCTGGAGAAAGTGGAAGAAGGGCTGTGGAACCTATATCCCTTCCATACCTCTAAAGATTTTATCCATCAACAGACCATTCTCCAGCCAGGCGAGCCTACCGCGGCAGTATGGGAAGTGGAGAATAGCGGCGAGGCGCAGCGGATGCAGGTGCGGCTGACCGTTGACGGTGAAGACGGCGCCATTGTCAACCCCACCTTCGAGGTGGACCACTTCGCAACATGGACCATTCCCGTCACCCTCGAGGCCGGACAGACCCTGCTGTGCGAGGGGCTTGCGACAGCCCGCGTTTTTGATGAGAAGGGAAACCAAGTGGATATGGTGGAAACACACGAAGCGCCCCCGCAACTGGTTCCCGGAAAACGCACGATTGCCTTTGACTGTGAATTCGAGGGAGATGCGCCCCCGCAGGTCGTGGTAAACTTCAGGATAATGGGTATGCCGGAAACAGTGCAACTGCACGAACGGTAGGCATCTGTTGAAACCGAAAATCTATTGTCGTAGAGGAAACAAAGGAAATATAGAGGAAACGATAGGGATAGAGAGATATAGGAAAAATACAATCCACGCTGCACCGCACGGTCCGCGAGCAGAAGCCCAGCGGAATACGCAAGAAGTAGAAACAGGCCGCGATGCATAATGACTCAAAATCTGCCTAAAAATGCAGGTGATGGGTATTCTGGCCCTGTATTTCCCCCGAGGAATAAGCGTGAACTATGATTATATTCACATCTTCGCAATTCCGATCATCCTGACCGGAGTGGCCCTGCTCTTCCGACACTGCACACGTGCTAAAGTTCTACTGTGTGCTGTGGCAACGACTGCGCTGTTGACTCTTGTGCGCATAGCATCTGGTGGCGTGGGAATGCATCCCGTCATGAGCATAATTTTACTGACAATCATGCCCGTGTTTGCCGCACTGCTACCGGCCATATTGCGGTGGCCTCGCGCCCGTGCATGGGCAGTCGTGATTGGTGTTCCAGCGCTATACTTCTTCGCTAATCTCGTAGGTGTCTGGATTTGGCTTGGGCTTGGATACGGATTATGAATGTCTCCCCAACCAGAGCCTCCAGCGTGCCCCGTGGCACGCGGGCGGGCAAAGCACTGGGGCAGCGTAAGAGTCGCAGGCTCACGACGGAACTTGGTGAAATATCCGGGTTATGGATTCACGAACGCTGTCCTGTTCTTTTGCGCGGTTCTTGCTTCGGCTGTACCATGCGTTCGGGATGTTGTCGGGCGAACTTGCGGAACCGCTCGAAGAGGATTTCCAGGTTCCCGTCCGTTTCCCGATTGAGTTCCTCTTTAATTCGATATACTTCCCGCAGGATAGGATCAGTCTGCATTGGTCATTCTCCCAATAATTCCTCGGGCGTACATACCTGAGGAATGAAAATCCCTTGGCTCTCATTCAGGGTGCGCAGACGTCGCAATGCCTGCACATTCGCGAGATGCTTGAAGTTCCATGTGCATAGATACTCCATCTCATGAATACTTGCAAAGGCGAGATGCGCTGCATCTTCAGCGTTTCCCGGAGGCACTACGCCCTTCTCAAGATACATCTTGATAAGCGCCTGTACCGCGAAGGTCGCATCAAGAACAGGAAATGACTGCAAAAAAGTCTGTCTTTCTCTGCTTCCGTGCTGTCTCCACGGCAAGCCTCCTGGACCACGACTTCCGAAATGAATATCGCATAATGAGTCTGGTCCCGTTTCCACCACGACCGTGTGATTTCTTGGCGACTAAGCGAAATGATGTCGCGCGACGGTTCAGCCAGCAAGTAGATGGGAATGGTCGTCTCCATATATAAAGTCGGCTTGTCCATCTCAGTTATATTATCTGCGCAAGATGCATTAAATGTCAAGAATGGTAGTTCCGTAGTGTCGTGACCCTTTGAAAATGTCACATGTTTAACTCGTTAGAAATGTCACGCTGCCATGCCGGAAATAGTGCAATGGTATGAACAGTAGACGCAGACATCACGCCTGCGCCGATGAGGAGGCTCCAAGCGTTCCTTTGCCCCCGAACATCGGCCAGACCTTTCCATACGCGCAATAATTTGATGTGTTGCCATACCCTATGATATGGTTTGCCGTATGAAGACCACCATTGATATATCTGATCCACTGTATGAAGACGTGCGCCGCGTGGCGAAAGAAGAAAAGACCACTGTTAAAGCCCTGGTCGAGGAAGGGTTGCGCCGCACTGTGGCCGAGCATAAGCGACGCGCTCCTTTCACATTGCGTCGCGCCACATTTACGGGCAGGGGACTGCAACAGGAATTTGCGGACACATCCTGGGAGCGTATTCGCGGCGCTGCCTTTGAAGGTCGCGGCGGATGATTGCCGTAGACACAAACCTGTTGGTCTATGCGCACCGGAAAGATGCCGCATGGCATGAGATTGCTTACAAGTGCATCAAGCAAGTGGCGGAAGACAATATCCCGTGGGGCGTTCCCTGGCCCTGCATTCATGAGTTCCTGGCCATTGTCACCCATCCGCGCATTTATGCGCCGCCCACACCGCTTCAGAAGGCGGTTGATCAGGTGGAAGCGTGGTTGGAATCACCAAGCCTCGTGTTATTAAGTGAAACCAGCGAGCATTGGCCGCAACTCCGCGCCTTGGTATCAAAAGGACGTATTACGGGGCCTATGGTGCATGATGCGCGTGTGGCGGCTATTTGTATACAGCATGGCGTACGGGAAATTTGGACCGCAGATAGAGATTTCGGTCGTTTTAAGGGAATACGCACGCATAATCCATTGCTTGAATCATAAGAAC
>SLFT01000155.1 GCA_007124105.1 Candidatus Hydrogenedentota bacterium
ATGTTTCGCGGCAAGCCCGTGTTGCCGCAACTCGGCCCCTTGCTGAGCGGCGCTTTCGGCAATTTTGGGTTGCTTGTCAAGACGTTCCGTATCCTGCTTGGCATGAAGATACTCATGCCCACCGCAAAGCCAAAGACGCGCGAAAAAGCGCATCTGAAGGTGAAGATGACCCTATACATGGTATCCACCGCGCTCAGCCAGATGAACAAAGCCGGCGACCCCGAGATGAGCGCATGGACAGCAAAACAACCGGAACGCATCTATCAATGGAGCGTGGACGGCGAAGAGATCGCCTGTCACTTGAAAGTGAAGGCGGGCAAAACAAAAGCGGGCCGCGGCGTGTACACCCGCCGCCAACCATTTGTTCACATGCGCTTTTCCAGCATTGACAACGCGCTGCCGGTCCTCGCGAACGACGTGGATACCGTAACCGCCATCGGCAAGGGCCTCGTGGCCAACGACGGCTCGCCGGAATATGGCGGACGCATCGGTGATTTCATGATGCGCATCGCCAACCTGCTTGCATGACAGCGCGCCCGACACGTTTCATACCGACGAACCCAAGGCATTCGCACAACAGGTAAAGGGATTGAGCGCGACGCGCGTTGTCAGACGCCGTCGGACGCAGTCGGACACTGTCGGACGTGACGGGCGGCGCCGTATCGGCGCTGGCGGCGCCATGTACAGTCTTTTGCGGCTACACCCTGTTGTTAAGCCTTGCCTGTGGAATGTCCCTCGAGAGAACATCTTATACAAAGGAGAAACTGCCAATGAAATTGGGCATGGTAACGTACAATATGGGCGAAAAAATGACGTGTGACGATTTGATCGCCCTGTGCCAGAGTACGGGGATGAAAGCCGTTGAACTGCGCGCCACACACGCTCACGGCGTGGAAACAACGCTTTCGCCGACCGAGCGCGACGCCGTACGCGCGAAATTCGCCGACGCGGGCGTCGCAATCGCGGGGCTCGGTTCCGCCTTCGAGTTCCACGCCAACGATCCCGTTGAGGTCGCGGAGAACGTGGCCGGCGCCATTGAATACGCGAAACTTGCGGCGGATGTCGGCGCGCCGGGCATTAAAGTGCGGCCAAACAGAATCCCCGAAGGCGAAGACCCGGAAATCACCTACGAGCGCATCGGCAGCGCTTGGGGCAAGGTGGCCACCGCCGCGGCGGACATGGGCGTGCAGGTGTGGATGGAAGTGCATGGCGCCGCGGAAACGCGCAGCCTGCCCGGCATCCGAAAAATGCTTGACCACGCCAACCATCCCAACGCGCTGGTATGCTGGAACTCGAATCCTGGCGAGGAAGATGAACACGGCAGCATCAAACCAAATTTCGACCTCGTAAAACACGCCATAGGCGAAGTGCATATTACCGATATCGGCGTCTACCAGTATCCCTGGCAGGAGTTATTTGACTTGCTCCACAGCATCAACTACACCGGTTACTGCCTTGCCGAGATTCAATACAACCCCGAACCCGAACGCTTCATGCGCTATTACAAAACGCTCTTCGATTTGTATACCGGCAAGTATCAATACCCGAATCCCGGCGTTTACGCGGAAAAATAAAGAACGCCGCCACAGGACACGCATGGCTTCATAATCATGACTGGCTATATGGTAGTCTGCTCTGAAGATTTTGTATGTTGTTCACGCTTCAGCGTACCGGGTTGCGCAAGTAAGCGTGAGTAAATGCGTCCAAGTCGGCACGCTGAAGCGTGAACAACATACAAAAACAATGGCTTGGTGACGCAACGCGTCAGGTTGATACTCCCGCCAATCATCATGTATACTGTTGACAACGTCGGGGTGTAGCGCAGCCCGGTTAGCGCGCTTCGTTCGGGACGAAGAGGCCGGAGGTTCGAATCCTCTCACCCCGACCAGTTCTTTTTTCAACCCACCTGCAATACTGCAACCGAACCATGTCCCGCAAGGACGTCAGGGCGCATTGCATCTCATATCCTCCGCTCGTGGGTCAAGGGGAAAAGCCTGTCCCCCATCAGCCCTGGAAGTAACGGGATTCATACTTCCGTTGCGTAAACACTTTGGCCCGCGCCGTAATAGGCGTCATAAACATGCTGAAACACGGCCTCCGTTTTTGCGTCGAACAGTTCAGGGGTGTAGGCGCGGGGCAGTCCGTCGTCCAGCAGGGTCTCAATAGTCACGCGTACCTCGGCGCGGGCTTGTTGGCGTTTGCGCCAGTCCAGCACCAGTTTCCCAGCCTTGAGCGTATCCAGCAACGCGCGGGCCGTTGCCTTCACCTTGTCCCGCTCCGCGTCGGTCATGGCTATCGCCGGTTTAGTGAGAATGTCAAACAACGCCAGCTCCTCGATATCGAGTTGTTCGCGCACATGCCGCTGGTCTTCTTCGTTCAAGTCCTGCGCAAAAACGACCAGTTGCCGGAAAAATTCCTCCGCGTTCAGACTGCCCGCGTTGTATGCGTCAATCATCTTCTTGAATTTTTCGAGGTAATCCATTCGCGTACGGTTCTGCCGCACCAGCGTCATGAGTTTACGCGCCACCGCGCCCTTCAATTTTTCGTTCTCTGTGCGTTTACGGCCCGTCTTGAATTTTTCGGCCAGCGCCTCGAAATTGATGTCGCTTAAATTTATCACATTGCCGCCGTCGGAATGGGCGGCGTCGCGGATGACATAGCCTTCCGCCGCAATGGAGATGTCCAGCAGTTCCTCCACCTGCTGCATCACCAGCGCGATGTCAGCGGGCGGCGTAAGGTCGCGTATTTTACCGGCAAGCACTATCAGCGGCGTGACATCGGCGACCAGTTCCCGCGCCGCCGTGTCGGGCAGCACCGCTTTATAAAGTCTATAAACCGCGTTGGCGAGGTCGAGGTAGCGCCGTTTTATGTTGTCCGGCGCCGCCAGCGCCTCGACAGCGTCGTCAATCAACGCTATACGCTCGAATCCTGTTGCCGCCTTGATGCTGGCTACGCTTATCCCATGCTTTTTGCAAAACGCTTTTGTCTCTGTAATTGTCTGTTGCAGCGTCTTTACCAGCGCCGCCTTGTCTTCGACGGGACGCGCGCCGTCGCCCTGCCCCGCGCCGTACACGGCCAGCGCCTTTTCCAGGTCGCGGAACACTCCGACATAGTCCACAATCAGCCCGCTCACCTTGCCCGGATACACGCGGTTCGCCCGGGCGATAGTCTGCATCAGCGTATGGTTGCGCATAGGCTTGTCCAGATACAGGGTGGAACAACTCGGCACATCGAAGCCGGTCATCCACATGGCGCATACGAACACGAGTCGGAAGGGGTCCTCGGGATTCTTGAAGCGCTTATCCAAATCCTCTTCCAACATGCGCTTGCGATGTGGCCGGATGTCCAGCCCCTTGTCCGCCATGTCGCCTATCTCGTTTTGCCCCTGCGACACCACTACCGCCATGTCCGTTTCCCGCATCCACGCAATGCGCGTCTCCAGGTCGTTTTTCGCTTCTTCTTTCAGAAAGGCGCATTCCTCTTCCAGGGCCGAAATCTTCCGACGCCAGCACTGTTTCACCTTGTCATACATGCGGACAGCGGTGGCCTTGTCAATGCAAATCATCATGGCCTTGCCCTGGAAACCGCGGCCGGTGAAATGCTCCACCAGGTCTTTTGCGATGGCGTCCAACCGGTCGTCCCGGGTAATCAGGTGGTATTCACGGGCGAATTCCCGTTCCAGTTTCTTCTCCTGCGCCTCGTCCAGTTCCGCGTCCTCAAGCAATTGCTCCATCTCTTCGTTCAGACGCTCATTCACCAGTTGCAGTTCCGGGATGCGGTTCTCGTAATAGAGCGGCACCGTGGCGCCGTCCTCCACTGACTGCCGGAAATCGTACACGCTGATGTAATCGCCAAACACCTGCCGCGTCTTTTCCTCGCCCTGCATGAGCGGCGTACCCGTGAACGCCAGAAACGCCGCGTTGGGCAGCGCCGCGCGCATGTTCAGCGCCAGCGTGTCATACTGGCTGCGGTGCGCCTCGTCGGTGACCACAATAATGTCGTCCCGTTCCGACAACACGGGATGGGGCGCGCCCTTCTCCGTGTGGAATTTGTGGATCAGGGTGAACACATAGCGGTGGTCCTCGCCGAGCAGCTGGCGCAGTTCCTTGCCGCTCTTCGCCTGGGCCTGCCCCTCTGTCACCACGCCCGCCAACACAAAGTTCGCGTAAATCTGCGTGTCCAGTTCCTGCCGGTCGGTAACAATCACGAAGGTCCAGTTGCCCGGCAGCTTGCGCAACGTCTTCTGGGCGAAGAAGACCATGGAAACGCTTTTGCCGCTGCCCTGGGTATGCCAGAACACGCCCAGTTTACCATTGCGCGAGCGGACGTCGCGCAACGCTTCAATCGCGTTGTGTACGCCCAGGTACTGATGGTTTTTCGCGATCAGTTTTATCAAGCCGCCCGCCGCCTCCTGGAACAGCGTGAAGTTTTCCACAAGGTCCAGCAGCCGCGTCGGGTCGCAGACGCCGCGCAGCATGGTCTCCAGCGACACGCGGCTTTCCTCGCGCTCGCTGCCCACCTTCTTCCACTCCGCGAAATGCTCCCACCCGGCGGTAACACTGCCCACCCGGCTCTGGCTGCCGTTGGACAACAGTATCAACGCGTTCGGCCAGAACAAATGCGGGATGGTGTCCTTGTAATCGCGCAGGTTGTGCGAATACGCCGTTTCCAGGCGGCGGTGTACCGCTTTCAACTCCACCAGCACCAGCGGAAGCCCGTTCACAAAACCCACCAGGTCCGCACGGCGCGTATGCATCTCGCCCGTCACCCAGAACTGCGAACACAGCAGAAAATCGTTGTTCGCCGGCCTGTCCCAGTCAATAAGCCGCACCACCTCCACCGCCTCGCCGCCGCCGTCCGGGTCGGGCACGCTGGCGCGCGCGCCGTTCTTCAACAGGTGGTACACTTCCCGGTTCGCCGCGGCCAGGCTCATGCTTGACCGGTCCCGGGTCAGCGCATCAAGCGCCTGGCCGATGGCCTCGCGGGACGCTCCGGGGTTCAAACGCTCCAACGCCGGACGCAACCGCGCCGGCAACACCACCTCGGCGCGCGTCTCGCGACCCAACGCGCTCACCCCGTGCTCAAATTCATGATACGCGTTCACCGTCTCCCAGCCCAGTTCACCCAGCAAGGCGATGGCGGGCTGTTCAATCAGCGCGTCTTCTGTGTAACCGGCAGGGGTCATGGGGCGGTCTCCTTATCCATATCCTTTAAGAATTTACGACCGGCAGAGGTAATGCGGTATTGTTGATTTTTGCTTCTTGGTTTATCTGGAATAGTCATTTCCATAAATTCCAGGTTCATTAGCTTTGTTAAAGCCCGCTTGAGACCGCCCGAGCGTGTTTTATAACCCATTGCCTGCATCAGTTCAAGTGTACTCTGTGGACTCTTGGAGCATGTCCTAAGAACCTTTTGTTCCATAAGACTTAGTTGTTTATAGTTTTTATCATGGGCCTTATCATGGGCCTTATCATGGGCCTTATCATGGGCCTTATCATGGGCCTTATCATGGGCCTTATCATGGGCCTTA
>SLFT01000531.1 GCA_007124105.1 Candidatus Hydrogenedentota bacterium
CCCCGCGCAAAGCGCCGCGCAAGCCGGGACATGGCCCGTCCCTGGTACGACCGCATCACAGGGCGGGTATCAACAAAAGCCGCCGTATCTTTGTAGACGCCTGATTCCGAGCGTGTCCACCCGTACTTCTCATAAAATTCTTTGACTATCTCTTTTTCTTGTCTCATGGGCGCCTTTGCTGTCGTATCTCCGGCATCAGCTATGTGAGAGCGGGCCGGGCAATATATAACCTGTTAAACGATAACTGTAAGACTTCTTCATGGCTGTTGTTTATTGCGTTGTTTCAGGCACGCCCGGCCTATTTCCCACAAATCACTCCCATGGCAATATCCGCCCACCGCGACAGCCGTTCGGGCTGGTAGCGCACGGTGCTGATGTCTTTGAGAACAAGTTCAAGCGGGCAACCGTATTTCTCGCAAACATTTTTGGTGGCACTCAAGTGCTTGCGCACGAGCTCGGTGTCGAAATCATCAAAGGCGAGATGGGCCGGGTTCGGCTTGCGCGAATATACAAAATCATGGCCAATCTGCTCAGCCCCCTTTTCCTCGTTGACCCAGGGACTCATGGATACCTTGCGCACCTTCGGGATCATGCGCACCTCGTCCATTTTACCGTCCAGCGGATCGCAGCAGCCGTAATAGACCAGTCCGAAACGTTCACATATCGGACTGGTATACGCCACTTCGTATTCCTTGAACATCTGCGGCGATACGGTGGAGAACATTTGGGCCAGACCGAACATCCAGATATCCTTCGCGCGCGGTTTTTCCGGATTATACCCGGACGCGGGCAGTTCGTCCGCGTACGCGCCGGTACAATGGATGAGGCTTTGTGGTTCACAGAGAAGCCCTTGCTCTTCCGCCTGATCGAGCATGGCCATGTATCCATCGGCGACCCGTTTCGCCAGCTGATGCATGTACTCCGGCTTCTCCATCAACGCAAATAACGCGTTTTCCACGCCCATCCATGTGCTGATGGGGTCCCACAGGGACAGGTACGGGTCCATGCCGGTCGGACGCGGTTCGAGAATGCCGTCAAAAATTTCGTGCGCCTCCGTCATGCGCCGCGCGGTGGCGTCCTTGTCTTCGCTAATTCGAGGCGTACGTATCTTTTCCAAATCGTCCTCGGTCTGGAATTGATTGCGATACCTGTGCCCCACCACGTCATTCGTGGGATCCAATGTAGCCGTGTCTTCCTGCACCTGGACGCCGAAGCCGGTGTTATGAATGGCCCGGGGAATACGGATAAAGGGTTCCACCACCATGTCCACCGGAAAACGTTCCCATTGATACAGTGTACGTCGCAGATAGAACTCATAGTCGCGGCATTCGGCGTCTTCGCACCACAGCGTCAACACACCGTCCACATTCATCTCGTTCCAGCACACCTGGTCTATCATCACCATGGGCCGTTCCGGCGCACAGGCGTTCAATTTGCGCCAAAGCCGTTTCTTTTCTTCCTGCGCGGGCAACGCGGCAACGTCGGCGACGCGTTTCGCCAGTTCACGAAGTATGTTGGCGTCTTGTGTTAACGGCATAATCATCCCTTTCCAGAATCAGACAGAGCCCTATATTCATGACAGTCTTTCATGAGGCTTTCAGCCTCCACCATAAACGCTGGAATTACGTATGTTGTTCACGCTTTAGCGTGCCGGGTTGCGCCTGTAATTCGAAGTTAACGTGGTAACGTCAGCACGCTAAAGCGTGAACAACATACGTAATTCCAGAGCAGGTTGTAGGGCGGGTGAAGCGAAGCCCACCTTACAGTATTTGGTCAGCCGCGTAAAACAAACTGAGGTTTACTCGGAACACACAAACAGATTATAATAGAGGCAAGGGCAAATGCCACTTATTCCCGCCGCGAATCAACCAAGGATTTCATATACATGGCCATCTCTGTTTCAGCCGGCGCAACGACTGACCCGTTGACGCGCGGCCCCATTCGAATTGTTACCGGCACGTCCCTGTTTGACGGGCACGACGCCGCGATTAATATCATGCGCCGAATACTGCTGGACGCGGGCGCTGAGATCATCCATCTTGGCCATAATCATTCCGCGCTTGACCTCGCGCGCGCGGCGGTACAGGAAGACGCCGACGCCATCGCGGTCAGCTCGTACCAGGGCGGTCACAACGAGTTTTTCCCTTATGTGCTCGATCTGTTGCGCGACGCGGGCGCGGGACATGTCCAACTGTTTGGCGGCGGCGGCGGCGTTATCGTTCCCCGCGAGATACAGGAACTCGAGTCGCAGGGCGTAGCAAAAATATACTCGCCCGAGGACGGGCGTCGGCTGGGTTTAACAGGCATGATTGACGACCTGCTCGGACGTGTCCGGGCAGTGCGCCAACCGCTTGATCCCGACGCGGCGCTTTCTCTCAAAGACGATTGCGGTCTCGCGCAACGGCTGTCCCTTGTGGAAGCGGCAGCCGGCGCGGCGCCGGAAACAGTCCGCGAACTGCTCGCGCGACTCGACGCGGATACGCGTCCCTCCCCCACGCCGCCCGTTATCGGGATTACCGGCACAGGCGGCGCGGGCAAGTCCTCGCTCGTTGATGAGCTGGTGTTGCGCTGGCTGCACGACTTCCCCGATAAACGTGTGGCTATCCTTTCCTGCGATCCGACGCGCAAACGCACTGGCGGCGCGCTTTTGGGCGACCGCATCCGCGTAAACAGCGTCGCCAGCCCGCAGGTGTACATGCGCTCCATGGCCACGCGCGACCAGGCGGGCGCCATCAGCGGCGCAGTGAGCGCGGCCTTGGCCGTGTTGCGCGCGGCGGGATTCGACCTTATCATCACGGAGACGGCCGGCGCGGGTCAGAGCGACGCCGCCATAGCGCCGCTGGTGGATGTGTCGCTGTATGTAATGACGCCGGAATACGGCGCGGCAACGCAACTCGAAAAGATCGGGATGCTCGATTACGCCGACCTCATTTGCATCAACAAATTCGACCGGGCCGGCGCGGGCGACGCGCTGCATGATGTGCGCAAACAATACCAACGCAATCAGCATCGTTTCGAGGCCGCTCTCGAGGACATGCCGGTATACGGCGCCATTGCGTCGCGTTTCAACGACGACGGCGTCACAGCGCTCTATCATGGTTTACTTGACGCCGTAAATGAGACAGCTGACGCAAGATTTTGTTCGCCATCGCCCAAACCCGCCACGAAGCATTCCACGGACACGTCCGTGGTGGTGCCCCATGAGCGTATCAACTACCTGTCCGAAATCGCGAACACGGTGCGCGCTTATCGCAACCAGGCGGAAGCGCAGGCGGCGATTGCAACCCGGTGCTGGCAGCTGCATGGCGCGGAATCAGTAATCGAGGACGCCTCCGCGCGCCACACCCTGCGCGAAGCGCGGGAACAACAAGAACGACTGCTGGAAGATCGGTGTCGCGCCCTGCTTGCGGGGTTCCCGGCATTGCGCGAGGCGTACAGCCAATCGGAGTTGCGCTATAACGTGCGAGGCCGCGAGATTTGCGCGTCCCTGCGCAAGGAGAGCCTCTCCGGCAACCGCATCCCGCGCGTGGCCCTTCCCCATTTCACAAACGATGGCGATCTGCTGCGCTGGCTGCTGCTCGAAAACCTGCCTGGTTACTTTCCGTTCACCGCCGGCTCCTTTCCACTCAAACGTTCCGAAGAAGACGCCACGCGCATGTTCGCCGGCGAAGGGGACCCGAAACGAACCAACGCCAGGTTCAAGTACTTGTCCAAGGACGCGCCCGCAAAGCGTCTGTCTACCGCCTTTGATTCGGCAACCCTTTACGGTCAGGACCCTGACGAGCGGCCGGATATATACGGAAAAATTGGATCGGCGGGCGTGTCCATTTGTACGCTTGACGATATGAAACAGCTCTTTGACGGTTTTGACTTGTGCGCGCCCAATACATCGGTGTCCATGACCATCAACGGCCCCGCGCCGATTATCCTCGCCATGTTCTTTAACGCCGCCATTGATCAGCAATGCGACATCTTCGAGCGTGAACATGGCCGGCCTGCGACCGGGGAAGAACGAACCGCTGTCAGCGACACCGCCTTGCGTCAGGTACGCGGCACGGTGCAGGCGGATATCCTCAAGGAAGACCAGGGCCAGAACACCTGTTTATTCGCCATTGATTTCGGACTAAAAATGATGGGCGACGTACAGCAATACTTCCTTGAAAATGGGGTGCGCAATTTTTACTCGGTGTCCGTATCGGGCTACCACATCGCCGAGGCGGGCGCGAATCCCATCACGCAGCTCGCGTTCACCCTCGCCAATGGATTCACCTATGTGGAGTATTATCTGGCCCGCGGCATGGACATCAACGACTTCGCGCCGAACCTGTCCTTCTTCTTCTCCTGCGGCATGGACCCCGAATACGCCGTGCTTAATCGCGTTGCCCGCAGAATATGGGCCATTACCCTGCGCGACCGATACGGCGCGGACGAGCGCTCCCAGAAATTGAAGGCCCATATCCAGACAAGCGGCAGGTCGCTGCACGCACAGGAGATTCATTTCAACGATATCCGCACCACGCTTCAGGCGTTGACCGCGTTCTACGACCAATGTAATTCGCTGCACACCAACGCGTATGATGAAGCCATCACCACGCCAACTGAAGAGTCAGTCCGGCGCGCCCTCGCCATCCAACAAATCATTGCCAGGGAACACGGCCTGGCATTTAACGAGAACCCCCTGCAAGGCTCTTTCATTATCGAGGAACTCACAGATTTGGTCGAGCAGGCGGTGCTCGCGGAGTTCGACCGACTATGCGCGCGCGGCGGCGTACTCGGCGCAATGGAGCGCGGCTACCAACGCAGCGAAATCCAGGAAGAGTCGCTGCGCTACGAACACTTAAAGGCTGCCGGCACTTATCCCATTGTGGGCGTGAACACCTTTGTGAATCCGGACGCCGATCACGAGGACGCCATCAACAACATGGAACTCCGGCGCGGCACCGAGGAAGAACAACGCGGCCAGGTACAGCGACTCCGCGAATTTCACCGCCGCCACGCAGACACCGCTCCCCCAGCGCTAAAAGCGCTGCAAGACACATGCCTGGCGAACGACAATATATTCGCCGAGCTCATGCATACCGTACGTGTCTGTTCCCTGGGTCAAATCACACAAGCGTTGTTTGAAGTCGGCGGACAGTATCGCAGAAATGCTTAGCATGGACAGCGAACCATGTTCAAAATCGTATGAAAGAAACAATTGTCTATCCATAGAATTTAAAAGTTTTTAGATTCTGTAGGGTGGGTGAAGCGAAGCGAAATCCACCGGAAAACGTACAGCAGAACGGTGGGTTTCGCTACAGAATCTAAAACTTGCAATTTAAGAAGATATCATGCTAGACAGTCACTAAAAGACAATCATAAAGGAGAAGACAGATGAGTGAACCGGTGCTGATTATGCCCTGCCTTGACATGCAAAGCGGACGGGTGGTCAAGGGCGTACATTTTGTGGATATTCAGGACGCGGGCGACCCGGTGGAATGCGCGCGGGCCTATTGCGCC
>SLFT01000134.1 GCA_007124105.1 Candidatus Hydrogenedentota bacterium
TGATACTGAAATACCCAATGCCGTCAAGCGTCTTCCAGATACCGATGGGATACGCACCGAAATACGCTGCGCCTCATGCGACGCGCATTTGGGGCATGTGTTCCTGGACGAGGGGCTTACCCCCCGAAACACGCGGCATTGCGTAAATTCCCTTTCACTCACTTTTTTATCTGAAACAACAGATGATAAGGACGATAGCGCCGCGAAGGCATATTTTGCAGGTGGCTGCTTTTGGGGCGTCGAACATTTCTTTCAAGCTGCTGATGGCGTGCTGAAGACACGCGTTGGCTATATGGGCGGCACAACAGAACACCCCACATACACAGAGGTGTGCGGCGGGGACACGGGCCATGCCGAAGCGGTTGAGGTTGTGTATGATCCAAATCGCACAAATTTTGAAACACTGGCGCGGCTGTTTTTCGAAATACACGATCCCACACAAGTAAATCGCCAGGGCCCGGATATTGGGGAACAGTATCGCTCCGTGGTTTTCTACAACAACAACCGCCAGAAGGAGACGGCGCTGCGCCTGATAGACGAACTACGGAAAAACGGCTACGACGTCGTCACGGAAGTGGTCAAAGCGGATGCCTTCTGGGTTGCGGAAGACTATCACCAGCAATATTACGAGAAGAAGAATGGGCGCCCCTATTGTCATGTCTACCGGCGACGATTTGAATAGACCGGAATGACGGCGCCTGTTTGCCTTTGCGTGGCTGAAGCCTTACGAAGGCACGTTTATTTGGACATGGCGCATCGCCGGCCGGACAAGACGCTTCACATAGGGCTATACAAAGAAGGGGTTGTACTTTTTTTCGACGGCGATGGTGCTGGACGGACCGTGGCCGGTATGAATCAAGCAGTCGTCGGGCAATGAAAAAAGACGCCGCCGGATATGGTCTATCTCGATGGCTTTATCGTGCAGGCTGGCAGTGCCGCCTATACTGCCGGCGAACAAGGCGTCGCCGGTAAATGCCATTCCTGGGAGAATCAGTCCTATGGCTTCGGGGGTATGCCCGGGCAATTCAACCACACGTCCCTTGATTGCGCCAATCTCAATAGCCGCATCATTTTTCACTACTTGCGCTGATATGTCGGCTACCTGAGGGATTCCGGCGTAAACCGTCGGCTTGTGCAGACGAATAACCTCGGCCAATCCGCTCACGTGATCATAATGCGCATGCGTAATGAACACGGACTCAAGTGTGAGATTGTGGCTCTCGAGAAAGATGGGGATACGCCGATCATACGCTGCGGCGTCAATAAGCATGGCCGCCCGCTTTTCAGGGCACGCCACGATAAACATGTTTGCTTCGTTTACTTCTGGGATCAAGAAATGGGCAAAAATCACTGGCGCATCCCTTCCAGATTGGCGTTCTCGAAATTTGCCTGACCCGTTGCACCGCTCATATCGGCGCCGCGCAGGGTGGCGCGTCGGAAAATGGCGCGCTCTATTTTGGCGTTTTTGAACACGGCGTTTTCAAAGTTTCCATTGCCCGGTCTCGAATAATAAAAATCCGCGCCGGAAAAATCCGCGCCCGCAGCATCAACCCCTACCAGATTGGCGCGTTTGAGATTAGCGTCTCGCAGGGATGCGTCCCGTAGGTTTGCGCCGCCAAGTACGGAAAGTTCAAGGTCGGCATTGTCCAGTACCGCCCCGGCAAGATTGGCCTCGTCCAGGATTGCGCCGCGTAATCGCGCCCCGCGCAAATTCGCATTTGAAAGGTTAATTTTCGATAGGCGAAGACCCGCAAGATTGGCGCCGGCAAGATCACGGCCGGCGCAGGCGGCGCCCGCCGTCAGTCCATCATCTCGCGAAGGACCCATTGGGTACGCGATATCGGGAATATCACGCGTCTCGTTTGTATCCATTGTCATATCAAAGTTCATCCGTGCCCTGCATCTTCTCCTCAATCCAGTCGCCGTACTGGGCCATCTCCTTCACACACCGTTTCACCTTGGCAGGCGTTGCCTCCTGCTGCGTAAGGTTGTTTACAAGCGCGATATACTCCGAGTTGTTCCATTTCTGCAAGGCAAATGTCGCGTAACTCAATTTTCTGTTTAAGTTTAGCGCCCAGTGTTCATAGTCCTTGTTCGATTTGCCGCACATTGTAAGAATACGCACCACATCACGCCCACTGTTTGATTTACAGCGCATAACATAGAGCCGCTGGCTGCGTCCATTGGGCAGGCTGGCTGTGATACGGTAGCCGTTTTCATATTCCTCCACCTCACGTTCGCCTTTTTTCTCACATGCCTCAACCAACGCCCGCAACGTGTAATTGTTCTGGTTCTTTTCGCATGTCTCCAACAGCCCATGCAATTGATCCATGCATTTTTCAACAACGACCTGCACGTCCATATCCTTATCTTTTACATGCGACGACAGGGCGCTAACCGATTCGAGAACAATTTTGCCCAACGCCCCGGCGGCGTCACGCCGGGCAACCCCTCCGGCGTTAAGGTCTTTTAGTACGCGAACCATCTCTTTTATTGAGCCATCCATGCTTACGCTCCTTTTTTACAATAGTGTACACATAAACGTTCCCCGATTCAAAAACACTCTGGTATTATTGACGATAGTCCTACTTTGTCTTCACCTCTATAGTTGGTTGTCATCTGTCTGCCAGGATGTCGTCCGCGCTGTACCCCGCGGCCATCACCACAGCGCAGGCATCCAATTTCTTATGCAGGTATTCCAGCCACAAGGCCAGGAAGAACCAGAAAGGCGTATATACCAATGTAATGTGCCCATGCAGGTTCCAGGCATAGTTGCTGTAATCCCAAATACGCAATCCTGCCATATTGAAGACAACCCCATACATGTATTCAACTGCAAATATACATACCATGTAAAAAAACGCGCGCCCCAAGTAAGGGATACGCCAGCGCCGGAATTGTTCTGAAACAGGACGGATGAGAACGCCAAGAAGTCCATAAACGATAAGCATCCAAGGCGAACTGTTCCCATGCATGTTCCAATTACCTCTGATTAGGGCATATCCAGCGGTAAAAAAGACTTCAATAAGCAATCCCAAACAAGCAAAAAGAACTATTCTAAGCAACACGCGCTTCCATTTCATAAGCATACCCATTGTCTACTCTGAATTTCATAGGATGTGGTTATGCTATCCTATTATTGGCATAAAGAGCAAATTATCATCCTGGTTAATTGAGAAAGATATCGCCGTTGATGCTTTCCAGCCGCACGGAATGATTTTCCTCGTTCAGGCGTCCAAAAAACTCCTGAAAATCGCGATTAATGGTTCCAGACAATGCCAGCGAACTCTGCACTCGCCCATGAGCGGCCTTCACGTTCATTGCAGCATCCGAGTCGGGAGCAATGAAAACATTCAGGTCTCCGTTTTCGACCAGGATGTCGAAATTCCCCTGGATGGGTTCAAGAGAAAGAATACGCACGTTGCCGTTCTTATGTCTTACCGTCAGGGCGCCTTGAGGCGCATCAATATGTGTCTGACCGTTTGCGGCGCTGACGCGCGCATCGCCGTAGATTCTTTCCATTGATACGGAGCCATTGCGCGCTGTAACTTCCACCGGACCGGAGCACTCCCGCATATAGATATCACCGTCATCATTAACTGCAACGATGGCGCCCTTAATATGCTCCATCACAAGTTCGCCTCTTCGCTGTTGGAGATTCAAGCCTGTGCCGATACCCGTCACCGTGGTGACGCCTTGTTCCGCAATAATTTGCACGGGCAGTTCCCGAGGCCAACGTATATGCAGGTCAACCCGGTACTCCTTACAGTCATAGACGCCCATGTCCTGTGCCGCTTGCGTGGTTATCTGTATTATGCCTTCGTCATGGTGCGCGCCTAATTCCAATGCGTCCAGCGCGTTCAAGGCGGCGGCCGCGGACGCTGTCCACACAATCCGTGTTGCTTCGATTTGAATGTCGTCCGTATCAACGCCTTCAAGATATATATTACCGGGAATCACTGTAATCTGACCGGACTCAATACCGGCCGCCGGAATAGAGTCCTGCTGTGTATCAGTGAAGACTTCGCTTCTCGTTGCCGTGGTTTCCGATTGTGACACGCCGCCTGACATGGCTACCACAACCTCACTGAATGCGGCATTGATGGCGATGCGTTGTTGCGTGTCTGCGTTTGGATGTCGCGCCACCAACTGGGAACCTCGCAGCGTTCGCGAAACATCTAGTTCCGATTCAAGACGGCCATGAACAATCACGGCGGAGATATCGGGTGTGGCGTCCGGCGGCAACACGATCAGCGCTCTGCCGCTGTCGCTGTTAATAGTCACCCGTGCGTCTTCAGCAATTTGTCGCACTGTTACCCTGCCGCGAAAGTGGTCAATATCCACATCGCCTCTAATATTGCTGAATTCCGCGTCGGCGCCCAGTAATCTGAACACCCCACCCTGACGCAACCCCGCGACGCGAACGGGGAATTCGCCCTGTACGCGCGCGCGCACCCTGCCCTTTATTTCCGTCAGTTCCAGGCCCCCATACTGTACATCAGCCACGACCATGCCGCCTATGTCTTCCAAGTATACATCGCCAAAAAAATTGTCTATTGCCAGCCCCGCGTCGCGCGGCGCCTGAATTGCATAATTTACGGAAAGGGACAGTTGGTCGCTGCTTCTAACTTCCGGATATATTGTGCGACATTCCAGATAGTCCTCGCCATGCGCAACACGCACCTCAATGAGTCGCGTCAGTTGTTCCGCTACTTCTTCCGATTCCGCGCGCGCAACGATCTCAGCAGTGATTTTTACGGCTTGTACATCCCAGGTATTGACGCGCACCTCGCCAAATTCGCTGGACAACGCTATAAGCGGACTGGTTCCGGTGGGATATTGTTCCTCGAAGGCATGACGATGCGTGAAAGCGGCCTCTTCTTCCTCTGGAAGCGGGATGCCAGGGCCGAGCAACTGTCCCGCGCGTGCGCCCACATAGTCCAGCCCCCGGGCAATATCCTCCATGCCTGCCTGTATGCGCTCCATCAATTCCGCCGATGCGCACAACGTCATAATGCTGTAAACAAAGGCACAGCACACGAGATATCTGCGATACGGGAAAATCATGAATCCAACCATTCCACCTGTTCGGCCTACAACTTACGGTCAAGATACAGGTTTCTGAGCCCCTCTAGCTGTCGCGCCATACTCGTCTGCATCACCTGATTGGCGCGGGGACACCCTGGGTTACGCTCGAGGGCTGCAAGCGCCGCGCTCATATCCTGCTCAAGGGCTTCTAACGCACGGCGATGACCCACGGCGCTCGGGGAGGCAAACGTTTCCTGTTGCAACAACACCGCATCAGCAAGGGCCCGCATGTTTTCTGGCGACAATGGGCTTGTGTCAGGCTTAGGTTGCGCCTCTGCAACCACGCCGGACATCCCCGGCAAGGCTGACCTTCTAAGGGTTATATCGTTCAAAACCACGCTATAGGAAAAGTATGCCAACGCGGTTATGCCTACAAGACA
>SLFT01000325.1 GCA_007124105.1 Candidatus Hydrogenedentota bacterium
CTGAAAAGAAGCATCCAGAACTCCTTCGATCTTGTCCAAATGTATCATAGTCATGATTCGTGACATGCTCTATTATTACGGCAATATAGAAATAATGAGTGGCGAATGTCAAGTTGCACACCCTTATATGAACTGGTTGCGTTGTTTGGCATCGCCGCATTTTTGTGCAGTTGGTCCAGAAAATGTCCTTCCCGTACGGATGTTCCGCTTCGAAGTGTACCGTTTGAAAGACAGTGGGAAAATGCCGCTGCTTATGAAGGTTAGTGGTATGGTTCGCTGGCGCTCGGAAGAGATTGAAAACTGGATAGCCAATGGATGCCCTGAACTGCGGGCGCGAAATCCCAGGCGCAACTAAAGCATGATGCTGATACGAGTGGGACGCATAAAAAAGAAATGGCGTCCCCAAGGGGATTTGAACCCCTGTCGCCGCCGTGAAAGGGCGGTGTCCTAGACCAGGCTAGACGATGGGGACGCATGGGTATACGACAGGAACACGCGGGAGACATACTGTCGCCGCGTGTTGATGGCTGAAGTATAACAAAGATGTTTTCCGCAAATCAACTTGCGTGTTGGTTCCCCTTTTCAGCGGAATGTTTCATTGCTATAGTTTGGCGTCGCAACCGCTATGTCATTACATATATCGCCGGTAGTTGCCGGTACAGGCCGTCATAATCAAGGCCGAAGCCAACGACAAAGTGGTTTTCAATGGTGAAGCCCACATAGTCCGGGGTACTGTTTGCCGCTCGGCGGGACGGTTTGTCGAGTAATGCGCACACGGCAATGGACGCGGGACGTTGCGTTTGTAGATGCTTGATAATGGCTGTTGCGGTGCGGCCAGTATCCACAATATCTTCAATGAGAATGACGTGGCGGTTTGTCATGGATGCTTCCGGCGCCGAGGTGATGCGCACCGTGGGCCCCGGCTGTGTTCCGCTATAGCTTTGTGCGCGTATAAACTCGATCTGCACCGTTTCATGAAGTTGCCTCGCCAGGTCGGCGGCAAAGAAGAACGCGCCTGAGAGGGTTATCAGCAGCACCGGGTGTTTGCCCTTGTAGTCCTTGTCAATCTGTGCGGCGAGTTCGTGGATGCGCTCCTGGATTGCCGCCGTGGCGATGAGCGGCCGTTCACTTATCTTCATGGCGCATCTCCACCTCCAGCAAGGTTGTTGTATCTTCGGTAACGGGCGCATGGCTGCCGCGAATATGTCCGGCCACCCACAGGATGACGTCATTCAGGAGCAGCAGGGGTACAGCGTCGCGGCTGCGGACGGGTATTTTCCGGTCCACCATAATATCCTGTATCTTGCGGGTGTGTTTCATGCCAATGGGCGTCATACGGTCGCCGGGTACGCGGGAACGTATATACAATTCTCCTTCAAGTTTATCGGCGTCGAAATACTGTCTATTGGGTCCGCACCATGCGCGCGCTTCTCCAGGCGGCAAGGCGATCACTGGCACCCGCCGCGCCTGAAACACATATCCCGGCAGCCGCGTCTCGCCGGGTATGTTCAAAGCGACGCGAGACAGACACTTTATTTCCTCGGCCTGGGCGGCCGTCCTTATGATCGCCTGCTCTGCGGCGCTTTCGATGATTGCGCCGCCGCCGAAATCAAATTGCTTACCCGACGCGGTCTCACAAATAAAACTACGGGCGTTTACAACGCGTTCATAGGTGACGCATACAGACAGCTGCAACGCCAATCGCTTTATTATACGCCGTTGCAGCGCCTCGGGTATCTCCCTGAAACGAGGCCTGTCAATAACATAACTCGCCGCGACGTCCGCTGCCTCAGTAACACATCTGCCCAGGGCCTGGTCGGCGAGCGTGTCCAGGTAGTCGCTGTCCACGCGCAGTACATCCGCCAGCCTGGCCAGCGCGACGCGCGCATTCGGGTTACAAGCCTCAAGCGCGGGCACTACTTCAAGGCGCACACGGTTGCGTGTGCATTGGGGCGCACGGTTGGTATGGTCCTCGCGCCATGAGATATTCTTGTCGCGCGCCCAGGATTCAATTTCCTGGCGGTTACAGTGGAGCAGCGGACGTACGATTCGTATTCCGTTTCGTTCGGCGACAGGGGCGATGCCGGTGAGGCCGAAGCCGCTGGCCAGTCCGAGCGCTCCCATCAGAACCGTCTCCGCCTGGTCGTCCGCATGGTGGGCGGTGGCAATCACAGGACGCTCCGCCTTTGCGGCGGCGTCCATCAGAAACGCGTACCGGCATTCGCGCGCGTGATTCTCGAAAGAGCGCCCCATCTTGCGCGCCTGCGCTTCCACTGGCGCGCTTCCCTCCTGATATGGCACGCGCAACAACGCACACGCTTCACGCACAAAGACGGCGTCGTCAGCGCTGGCGCCGTCCCGTGTTTGATGGTCAAAGTGGGCGGCCTCCACCGGATATTCGAGCCGACACAGCGCATGGAGCATCACCATGGAATCCACACCGCCGGACACGGCGGCCATCACGCGCGCGCCGGGCGCGATCATTTGATGACGCGCAATGCTGTTTTTGATGCGCGTTAAGAACGGGTCTGTTTGATGCGCGGCAGTCATGCCCCCCCCTTTGCCGGCACGAACACGGTTATCTCCCAGAGACCTTCCACGTGTTCGTCCAGTTGTGTCGGATAGGGGTTAAACAACACTTCGGGCGCATTGTCAATACGAATTACGGCGGCCATGCCGAAGGCAAGGCGCCATTGTCCGTCCGCGTCCCGGCGCCAGTCGCGCCAGCCTGGGTTGCTGAGGCGCATGGCCGCATCCGTGAAGGCAGGCTTACGGGCATTGTTCATACGCGCGCCGCCCGCCTTTCCCGCCGGCGAAATCACCTGCACGAAATCGCATTCAGGGCCGATTTGCGCCATCGCCGTCAAGGGCAACAGGCCCTCGGGGAATCCCAGGGGCGCGGCGACAACCGCGTTGTGCGGTCCTGCCGATTCAAGAATCGCCGCCAATACTCCCGCGTCCCAGTCCAGGAACGTATCCACCAGCCCAGGCGCGTCAAGCGCTGTCGCCAGCGCGGTTGCGAGCGGCCAGACGTTCATGTCGGGGTACTGACCGGATTCGCCGCGCAATTCAAGCAGGGACAGCGCATGACTGTCCCGGCCCGCCGCGATCAGTGCCTGTTCATACGCCACGCCGCGCAGTTGCTCGGGCAAGGCCGACGACCGGTCGCGCAGTTCGTTGAGAAAATCGGCGACCAGGGATGCGTCCGGCGGCGGCAGCAGCCGAGTGGGCAGGTCATGCAGGGAGCGGCCGAACGCTTGCGCCGCCGCCGCCAACTTATCCTCGGCAAGCCAGGCGCGGGCAAGATAATAGTCCGCGCGCGCTTCGTTCGGCGCAATTCGTTTCACAAAATCGAGGTGGGCGCGCATGGCGTCCAGGTCGCCCCGCGCCAGCGCGGCTTGCGCGCGTTGTTCATAGTCGCGCGGGTCGCCCGGCAAGACAAACATCATATTGACAACGAGCAGCGCCGCCGTCGCCGCAACCGCTACAGCAACCGGCTGTCGCACGGCTGTTGCCTTCACGACATAGGGTTGGCCGTAACCGACGACGAGCGCGCCCAGGAACACAAGACCGACCGACGGCACCGGCGCCAGAAGCAACACAAGAAATACGCCCGCGAGCAATGTCGCTATAAACCAGCGATAAACCCCTGGCGCCATGAATTTCCGCGCCAGCCACAGTTTTGCGGCCATCCGGGCAACGAGCCACAGCGTCGGCACAAGCAACGCCGCCGCTGGAAACAGGAACATGTTATGGGCGGGTTGCAGCGCGACGAGATCAGGTCGCGGCGGCAACAAGAAATACACGCATGTCGCTGCGGGCAACAGGAACCAGGCAATAACGCCGATTCTGCCGGGCGCGTATTCGCTGTTGCGCCTTGCGGCAACAAGCGGCGGCAGAAGCGCCAGACAGACAAGGCCGGCGGTCAGGCCGCCTCGCACCGTATACGGCCCCGCCATGAGAAGGCCGCTATCGAGACTATAGGCCGTTGGATACACAATGCGCAACCGCGCCAGAACGCTCAACAGCATCATGATGCCGCCGCCCGCAACGGAGCATTGCAGCGCCCGCAATATGGTCTCGCGGTTGCGGGCAAGATGAATGACCGCAACAAATACAACGCATAAGATCGGTACGCGCCAGGGGATGCCGTCGTATCCAGCAACACGCAACGCGCCGCCCAGTACGGCAACAACCGCGCACGGCCACCACAACTCGAAAGGCGCGCGTAAACGCTTATCCCGCTGCAACTCCATCAGCGCGGAGAACAATATGGGCGCCAGGGCGATATGGTGCAGATGGAGTGGGCCGAGTACACGCTGATATGCGCCCAGGGGCCATGCCAATGCGCACAGATACATGCCCAGGGTCGCAAGTCGCGCGACCAGCGACGTCAACTGGGCAGGCTTGCGACGGGTTGCCGCCGCGACGCCCGCGACGGCATTGCCGGCGATTTTTACATTCCTTTTCCTGGGACTCACTCGGCCGTTTCCATGAACGTCGGCGCCGGTTCAGGCAGCTCGGACGTTTTGCTGGACTGCATACCCCAGCTGAGCAGCTGCATCAACGCCGCCGCCAGCAACAACACATTGAAAAAGAGCAGCGCGATACGACGTTCCAGCCGCATGCGCCGAAGGGGATCGCGCAGTCGCATCATCGCGTCCATGGTCTGTGCGTTGTCGGGCGGCATACTTTCCGGTCGTTCGCTCATTCTACAAACACCTCGTCAACGGCAACAGTCCGCATTTCGCCAAGCGCTGCCAGCGCCTCCATGTCAATGCGTTCGGCTTCACCCACAATCGAAACCAGTTTTGCGTTGTTCGCGATATAGTCCGCGTGAAAAGAGGCGAGAAACGCCATGTCTTCCGCTTCCAGAATTTGCTGATACCATTGCCGGCGCGGATCAGGTTCCAGCCCCCGGCGCTCCCAGTCAAGAATCGTACGTGGCACGGCGCGAAAGCCAATTCTGTTCGAGCGATAGTCGTTGAGCAATCCGTCGCGGGCAACGGCATAGCGCTCGGAAGACATGGGCAGGTTATCCATGAGGTCGGCAAAGGCCGTGAGGGCTTCAAGGGTCTTGTCGGCCTGGGTCTGGATCACGCCCAGCATGATATTGCTGTCTCCGATTCGTTCACCGGGCATATAGCGCGCGCCTACCACATAAGCGAGCGCCCTGGCTTCGCGCAGTTCCTGAAAAACGATGCCCGCCATGCCGCCCGCGAAATACATGTTGTAGAGCTGCGCCGCCGCGCTGATCTCCGGATTGTAGGGTATACTGCCGAACTCCAGGCGGATATGGGATTGGGCCATCTCTCGGTTCAGAAAATAAATCTCGTCGGCCTCAGGCGCGCGTACCGGCTGCGTAAAATACCCGGGCGGCGACGTCAGCGCCGCGTCGGTGATGCAATGGCGTTCCAGCGTCTCCACCACCGTTTCCAGCGGCAGTGTACCCGTGTACAAA
>SLFT01000340.1 GCA_007124105.1 Candidatus Hydrogenedentota bacterium
GGCACCATTTTCGTCGTTTCAAGCGCCGCAATACCTATCAGGGGTTGCGGCGCTTTTCTATTGCTGGCTGTCTGCTGCCGAGGGCACTGCCCTTTTTTGGGTTTCCGAAGAGAAAACAGGTACTATAGCGCCTTCAAATACGCTGCGCCAGGCGCATCCGCCATACTGGTCAAGCGAACTGCGGCGTACGGCAGCATAATCGAGGATAGACCCGTATTGGCCATGAACGCAAACCAGCTGCGTTGCATGTAATCGTGGCCCGTTATGAAAACAGGAAATTGTTCCATGAAAGAAAAGACGCGGACCGAGCAGGGGTTCACAGCGCATGACAAGACCCTGCCCTTTGTGGGGCCGGAAGCCATAGACGCTGCTTGTCTCGCCTGCTTCGATTATGAGTATGCCCACGCGCCTCATGGGCGCGGCATGGAAATCGTCATCGAGACCGAGGAATTCACCTCGGTATGCCCCTTTTCCGGGCTGCCCGATTTTGCCCGGATAGTTATATCCTACGTTCCCGACAAGGAATGCCTCGAATTACGCGCGCTGAAATATTACCTGTTGTCCTATCGCAATGTAGGCATCTGGTATGAACACCTTGTCAATCGCATGCTTGACGACCTTGTAACCGCGTGCCGTCCTCAACGCATGACGGTGAAAATTATCTGCAATGCCCGAGGCGGTCTCACGAGCACACTGACCGTCAGTTATGAAGCGCATAAGGACGTCCCACAGCCAGATACGCATTAAACCAACGACCGCAACAGCATTGCGGGACACAACACGTTTTCGGACGGGTTACAATCACACACAGAACCAGTTATGGCGCCTGAAACAAAACAGCGAAACCATCTTGAAGGCCTGCTGCCGGCAATGATAGTAATTGTTGCCGCGCTGGTGCGGCTGGTTTACCTGGCTGAGATAGTTCATGACCCCGCCTTCAGTCACCCTCTCTATGATCCCGAATATAACGCCCACTGGGCGCGCGGCATTGCCACGGGCGACTGGACGCCGCCGGTGGGCGTACATGATCCGGAAATTACCACTACTCCGCACGGAAGGCCCCCCGGTTACCCCTGGTTCCTGGCGGCAATATACATTCTTTTTGGTGTAAACGATTACGCGCCACGACTGGTTCAGATGTGTCTGGGTGTAATAAACGCATTGCTCCTGTATTTTATAGGCAAACGCCTTTTCGGACGGTCTGTTGGTTTTGTAGCAGGGATGTTCATGGCGACCTACTGGGTGTTCCCTTATTTTGAAGGGGTACTAACCTATCCCGTTCTTGCCGTGTTCATAGCGCAGTGTCTTATTCTTGTCCTGATACGATGGCAGGACGCATTACAGATGCGCTGGGCGGTGCTTGCGGGCCTGATGTTGGGCGGGTTTGCGCTGCTCCGGCCCAATGTGTTGCTGTTTATGCCCGTGTTAGCGCTCTGGATGCTCTGGTTAATGCTGCGCGGGCGCAGAACCTGGCAACGATGCTTCCTGACCCTCGCGGCGCTGGCGCTTGGTTGCGCGGCGGTTTTATCACCGGCCTTTATACGCAACCATATCGTGGCCGATGACTTTGTATTCATTTCCTCGTACGGCGGCATCAACCTCTACGTGGGCAATCATCCCGAGGCGTCCCTGGTAGAACCGCGCATCCCCGAGTTGATGGCGTTGGCCGGTATCGAGAATTGGACCTGTTTCGATTATCCCGCCATTGTGCGCGGCGTGGCCGCGCAACAGGGAAAAGAAGAAATATCGTTTTCCGAAGCGAACAGTTACTTCTATCATAAAGCCTTCGCGTTTATCCGGGAGCGGCCAGATGTTTTCATGAAAAACATTTTTAGAAAAGCGTTGCTTTTCTGGGGACCGTATGAAATAACCAACGATACGGTCATGCATTATGACAAGCAATTCTCGCCAACCCTTCGCTATCTGCCCGGCTTCCCATGGTTCGCTGCGCTGTTTGTGTTTGGTTCGTTGCGGGCGTTGTGGAAGCTGCCAAGACTAAAACGCTCGAAGACGACAAAGACGGTCGCCCTGCTTGTATTGCTGTGGCTATACGTTGGCGCATATTGCTTGTCGGTCATCCTGTATTTTGTCGCTGGACGATACCGCGTTCCGGTAATGCCCGTTCTCCTGCTGTTTGGCGCCTACGGCGTTGTCCAGTTGACCGCCGATATAAAAGCGCGTCGCGGGCGGCCTGCTTGGGTCGGTCTTGTCGTGCTGGCGGCGTTGTGCCTGTTATTTCACTGGAACCCAACCGGGTATGTACCGCAACAGGGCACCTGGCATTTACGCAGGGCCATGGCATGGACAGCGGCGGACGAAGAAGAAAAGGCCGAGGCCGAATATCAAAAGGCCCTCGAGCATGACGCGTCGTCCTCCGTGGCTTATGCCAATTTGGGCAGGCTGCATATTGCGCGCGGGCAGCGTGATGAAGGCATCGCGCTGTATCGCCAGGGACTGCTTCTGAACCCACACAGCCCGATTATCCACAATAATCTGGGATACGAACTGTACCAGATGGGAGAAGTGGAAACGGCAATATCCCACTTCGAGCAAGCCGTCGCGGTGAATCCACGCTTCGCCCTGGCGCACATCAATCTGGGCAACACGCTTGTTGATCACAACGCACGCGACCGGGCGTTGTATCATTTCCGGGAGGCCCTGCGCATTGCGCCAGGAGATGCCGCTGCACCCTACAACATTGCCCGTGTATTGTTCGCCAAAGGAAACGATGTCGAGGCGGCCGCCTATTATGAAAAGGCCATCGAAGTACGTCCTACCTTTGCGGAAGCGTTGAACAACCTTGGGTATCTGTATGCGTCCCGAGGCGACTATGATGCGGCCATTCCCTATTACCAACGCGCTATCGCGGCAGCGCCTGACTTTGTTCTCGCGTACAACAATTTAGGCAATGCGCTGATGGAGACGGGAGATATCGCCGCCGCGGCGGAATTGTATGAACAGGCGCTGGAACATCAAGAAAGGAATACACACGCCCTCTTCAATCTTGCGCGTGTTAACGCCGCACGCGCGAAGTGGGTCAAGGCGATTTCGAACTTGGAATACCTTCTCGAAATACAACCGGACTACGTCCCGGCACTGGTGCTGCTTGGAGAGGCGTACCTGGAGATGAACGCGCCCGAAGACGCGCTGACAGTCCTGGAACAGGCTGTTGCGCTGATGCCTGAAGCGCAGGAACCACGTCGGCTGATAACCGAAGCGCTGAAACGGATGGGCGAAAATGGGACATCGCTGGACGCGGATGCTGGCGTACCCCAAGAAGATGGCGCAACAGACGGCCCCGCAGGGAACGGTTAACCTGGTCAGATATGCGGACTACAAATTCTCGCGTTTGTATATGCGCTGTGCCGCAAGAATATGATACACTTTTGCTCAATGCACCGGTAATGTCTCCAGGCACTACGGCCATCCATTCACGTTGTCACAATCCTCGTAAACGGGGCGAAGCGCATCATGAACCAAACAAAACTGCTGGAACTGTTGAAACAGATTTCTTCTGGTGTTCTGACGCCGGAGAACGCTCTCGATAAATTGCGAGGGTTGCCCTTCGAGGACATGGACTTCGCAAAAGTGGATACACACCGTCTTTTGCGCAAGGGCTATCCGGAAACCATTTTCTGCCAGGGAAAAACGCCTGAACAGGTAGCCGCCATTGCCGCCAGGATGAGTGAACACGGACAGAATGTGCTCGGTACGCGTTGCCCCCCTGAAACCTTCCACGCGGTGCGGGATTGCATCGGGGAGGCCGTCTACTACGATATGGCGCGCGCTTTCACCATCATGCGCGAGGAACCAGTGCCCTCGCAAGGCACTGTCGCCATTGTATGCGCGGGCACCAGCGACATGTTTGTAGCCGAAGAGGCGGCGGTAACCTGCGCAACCCTTGGGTCGCCGGTGGACCGCATCTACGACGTGGGCGTGGCCGGTCTGCATCGTCTCCTTGATCAGCGCGAACGCCTGACAGAGGCGCGTGTGATTATTGTGTGCGCCGGCATGGAAGGCGCGCTGCCCAGCGTTGTTGCGGGTCTGGTGCCAACACTGGTAATCGCCGTACCCACCAGCGTGGGTTACGGCGCGAGTTTCGGCGGCATCGCCGCCTTGCTCGGCATGTTGAATTCATGCGCAACAGGCCTTACGGTCGTCAATATAGACAACGGATTCGGCGCCGCCGTAGCGGCGTGTACAATCAACCGGATGGTGGATGAGAAACGGTAAAAGCCACAATGAAAACACTTTATCTTGATTGTTTTTGCGGTATAAGCGGCGACATGACTGTCGGCGCGCTTGTGGATGTGGGCGCGCCCATGAGCGCCATTGCCGAGGCCGTGCGCAGTATGTCGCTGGCGGGGGTTTCCGTGGCCGCCAACACTGTCATGAAGAAAGGCATACAGGCAACCAGTTTTCAGGTATCCGTGGACAAAGATGTGCAACAACCGCATCGGCATCTTCCTGACATCCTACGGCTGATAGAACAAGCGGCCTTGCCCGCAGCCGTAAAAACTGCGGCAACAGCAACCTTCCAGACCTTGGGCGCTGCGGAAGCCGAAGTGCATGGGCTGCCCATTGAAAAGGTTCATTTTCATGAAGTGGGCGCCGCGGATTCAATTGTGGATATTGTGGCGGCAAACCTGGCGCTCCACGACCTGGGCATTGAACATGTTATCGCGTCGCCGTTGGTTGTCGGCAGCGGCACTGTTCAGTGCGACCATGGGATTATGCCCGTGCCCGCGCCCGCCACCGCGCTGCTGCTGTGCGGTCTCCCCTGGAAATCGGGCGACGCGCAAAAGGAGCTGGCGACGCCTACAGGCGTAGCGCTGGTTAAACAGTGGGCGGCCGCATTCGGAACGGTTCCCATCATGAATACAACAGCCGTGGGATATGGCGCGGGTACGCGCGACCTGTCGGACCGCGCCAACGTTCTGCGCGTATTCCTTGGTCAGATGGAAACCGTTGCCGCCGAATGTATCAGGGTTATTAAACCTGGCGGTCATGCTTTGGTGTGGGCTATTCCGAGAACTTCTCACTGGACTGGCATGGCGTGGGAAAATGCAGGGTGGACACCGAGGGACAAGGTTTATCATATTTTTGGCAGTGGGTTTCCAAAATCTCAGGCAATCGGTAAGGCGATAGACAAGGCGGCAGGGGTTGAGCGTGAGGTTGTTAGTTATAATGAAAATTCCCGCACTAACTTACCTGATAATGATATTTTTGAAGCTGGCATACGTGGCAAAAAAACATACATAACCAAAGGCAATTCGGAATGGGAAGGTTGGGGAACAGCACTAAAACCCGCTGCTGAAGAATGGTGGTTATTCCGTAAACCATTATCCGAAAAGACTATCGCCGCCAATGTTTTAAAGTGGGGGACGGGTGGTATCAATATTGACGGGTGCAGGGTAGCTACCGAAGAAAA
>SLFT01000432.1 GCA_007124105.1 Candidatus Hydrogenedentota bacterium
AATGCTGATTTGGGAATGATTAATGCTGCAGGAAATTGGTGGTATGATAAAAATGGAGAGTTATGTGTTATTTCTCCACAAATTCTTGATACAATGAGTGGAGTTGTTCTTCCAGGAGATAAGAGTCAGATTAAGACTGGAGAGGAAAGAGAAATTGATATTGGTGAGTACAAAACCTATGATGCGTTTGCAAATGGCGATCCTGATTCGGGCGTTCCCGCTGTTTCAGGAATAGGCATGGCCGCAATACTTGCGGGGATTGTTGGCGTGGGCGCCAGAATGATCCGTGATTCTGAGTCCCGTCCCCATAAACTGGGCAGGGACGATGTTTATGCGCGAAGAAGAATAGAAAGGGAAATGGAACGCGATGGAAATATTCGCGAGTTGTAACACCTGCACGGATGGCCTTTTTGAATACCACCTTGAACGACTGCTGTAAGAAACGAGTGCGTCGTGCGTAATATCAAAGCGCTCAGAGCACGAAAACGTCCTTATTCTCTGACCCAATTCGCCATTATTCATGTCTCTCGTTAGTCTGGTTGCGGTGGGTTGCGCTTCATCTACTCTTGCGGATATAGAGATTGGCCTTGCGCCGGAATTATTCAGATGTTGGGCGTCCAGGCCGTCACAGGCAAGGCAAAACCAAAGACGCTTCCCTTGCCTTCTTCGCTGGAGACATAGACCTTGCCGTTGTAGTATTGCATGATGCGTTTTACAATGGAAAGTCCCAATCCGATGCCGGTGGGTCTTTTTCCAGCCACTTGCGCCGGGGCGCGTACAAACTCGCCGAATAGACGTTTCAGATGTTCCTCGGGAACGCCCACGCCCGTATCCTCCACCTCGAATACCGCCATATTTTCATCCAACCGCGTACGCAGAATAATGCGTCCCCCCTCGGGCGTATACTTGAGGGCGTTGGTGACATAGTTCACAGCGGCTTCATGAATCAGGCGGGGCACGGCACGGACATCAGGCAGGGCCGCATCAAGCTCAAGCGTAATCCGTTGTTGTTTTCGCGCGGCCGGTTCCTCGTATATTTCCGCAAGCTTTCGTGCGATGTCGTTAAGGTTTACCGGCTGCTCCTGTGCGCGCAGCGCGCCGCTCTCGAGCGCGGTGAGTTGTTGCAGGTCCTGCACAAGTTCGCTCAACTCCTGCGTACGCACGCGCGCGCGGCCAATCGCAGTGCGCGCATTGTCGGACACCTCTTTCGACCAGAGCGTCTCCACTGTTTCCAGCAGCATGGTGGCGGCTGCGGCGGGCGCTTTGAGGTTGTGTGTGACCAGATGCAGGAAATCGCGCCGCATTTCGGACAGTTGTTCTAGGTTTTTGTTGAGCGCGCTTAAGGCGCGTTCGCCCCGTTTCAGGGCGGCGGCAATTTCCGAGACCAACAGCGCTGTCACAGCGAAAAGAACCGCCTGCACGGCAAGTACGGTGAGCGCGTACCGTCCGCTGATGGGCGTATCCGACACGATTGCGCCGACCGGGGTAAACACGGGCGCCAGTTCGAGCCACTGGCTGACGACCAAGCCCACGAACAAAAAATATCCAAAGAGTGTGTGATAAAACACGGCCGCGCGCGGCAACAACATGGCCGCCAGGATGATGTGCAGGATATAGAAGGAAGCGAAGGGGGACGCGGCGCCGCCGACCAGCCACAGCGCGGCCGTCAAAAACACGAAGTCGAGATTGATGGTAACATGCATCAGCAACATCAATTGCCAGTAGGATGCCTTCGTTTCCCACGGGCCCCAGTAAAGCAGGGCAAATATACCCAGATTGAAAAGCAGCAGCAGTGCGGCCAGAATGTGCAGTTCCAGCACCGGCAGATTCTCGACGCCCACCACATAGGTCGCAAACCATGCGCCGGTCACGATGGCCGCGACAACGCCAAAACGGCCGCCGGAATACACAAAAAGTCGCGCGCGCAGGAATCGCGGACTGACGAGAAACGACGGCGCATCCCCCAGCAGTGACTTTTTTATCGTCTTTGGCGCGGGCTCGTCCGACATGCCGACTTCTCCTCATTCTTATGTGATCACTGAATGCTTACTTTGGTATAACCGAAAGTCTTTTGGAAACAGCCGCTACTGGGAACGCGCAGGCACCACCTATTCCAAGTGATGTAGTACCCGGCACCTATCTCGCCGGATTTCCGTTGCGCCGCAATCCGACATCACGTCAGCATAGCATGTTTACGACATGACATTCACATATTTCATGACTCCGCGTTTGGGTTCGGTGTTGGGAACCGAGCGCCGGCGTCGCGTTGCCATTCTCGCAGCATTGCGAGCAATTCATCCCTTTTTTCCGGTATAGTTGAGGCGAGATTGTTTTGTTCGCCTATGTCCTCGTCCAGGTTGTACAGTTCGACGCGGTTATCCTCGAAGAACGCAATCAGCTTCCAAGGCCCGAGCCGTATTGCTGCGCCGGGCGAGCCGCCCTGGTTGCCGTAGTGGGGATAATGCCAGAACAACGGTCGGTTGTCCGGTAATGATTCGCCGCGCAGCAGCGGCGCGAAGCTGACGCCGTCGCAGTGCTGATCCGGACGTTGTCTCAGTCCGGCCATCTCCAGCATGGTCGGGTAAAAGTCCGTGCTGGTCACCGGATGGTCGCATTCGCTCCCCGGCGCGACTACGTCGGGCCATTTGACAATCATGGGCACGCGGACACCGCCTTCATACAGCCATCCCTTGCCGGCGCGCAGGGGCACATTGCTTGTGGGGGAGCCCTCGCTGGTGGACAGGCCGCCGTTGTCGGACATGAAGATGACCGCGGTGTTCCCGGCCAGTCCCTGCCGGTCGAGCGCGTCCAGCACTGTACCCACAGCCGTGTCCATCGCCTCTATCATGGCGGCATACACGGCATGGTTCTGTACCTGCCGCGCCTCGCGTTCGCCCTCGGGCAGGAATTCCGGACCGTCATGCCGCACCTGCCTGGCCTTCGCTTCGTATTTCGCGATGAGGTCTTCCCGGGCGCGCAGCGGCGTGTGGGGCAAGTAAAAGGAAAAGAAGAGCAGAAACGGGTCATCGTTCACGTCGTCAATGAAATCAGCGCATTCGCGGGCCAGCCGCTCGGGCAGATATTCACCGTCCGGACCGTCCTCCAACTTCGGGTTCTGATAGGGCGCGAAATACGAGCGCGGGCTGCCGAGATGATGACCGCCCTTGTTGATCTCGAAGCCGTGATCCTCGGGATAATGCCCCTCACCGCCCAGGTGCCATTTTCCGGCAAAAAAGGTACGATAGTTTTCTCCCAGGAGCGCCTCGGCGATGGTAACTTCATCCAAGGGCATTTGCTCTTCGTAGGGCGCGGGCAGTAGCGGTTTATGGCGCGTACCCCGGTGGTTATGGACGGTGTCGGGCTGTGGCGCGCCGAACCAATCAGTAGTCGCCAGTCGCGCGGGGTATTTACCGGTCATGATGCTGACCCGCGTGGGACTGCACACCGGACAGGCCGCGTACGCCTGGGTGAAACGCATCCCCTCGCGCGCCAACCGGTCAAGATGGGGCGTTTCGTAAAAATCGCTTCCGTAACACCCCAAATCACGCCAACCCAGGTCGTCCGCCAGAATAAAGACAAAATTCATTTTCTCCACGCTGTCCCCCTGCGCCATCCATATTGGTTTTGCGCAGAGGGCCGAACCCAGCGCCGCCGCTTTCAGGAAATGCCGTCGTTTCATATTCTGACTCCTTATGATCGTGCCGTAACCATTTCAGATTGCGCGTATCTTTACCAGATACGCTCCTGTAACGTCACATTCAGTGTAACATCTTTTGCCTGTGAACAAAAACCAGATTGCGCGCGTTGTTATTAAACGCTGGAGCGGCTATAATGTTTTCGACACTTACTGAAGCGTCGGTATGGAAATGGTGTTAGCCCTCATATCTAACCAGATTTGTGTAGCGCAATCTGGCGCAACAATGACAAAGGAATACAACGTATGAATCTACCCAGGATAGCCTTCGTCTTCGGCTGTATTGGTCTCGCCTGTTGTGTCCTCACGCCAGGCTGCTCGTCCGGCCGTCAGACGCCGGAAAATGTGTTGCAGGTAGGCAATGCCGCCGAAGTGCAGGAACTTGATCCGCACGTGGTGTCCGGCGTGAGCGAGCATCGTGTTTTAAGCGCGTTGTTCGAGGGGCTTACCGACTACGATCCTGAGACACTGGAAGCAATACCAGCGGTAGCCCGGTCATGGGATATTTCAGAAGATAAGTTTTCGTACACATTTTACCTGCGCGAGGACGCACGCTGGTCCAATGGCGATCCTGTGACGGCCGCCGATTTTCTGTACGCCTGGCGGCGCATCCTCGCCCCCGCTCTGGGCTCTGAATACGCCTACTTATTGTACTGTCTCAAAAACGCGCGAGACTTTCACGAAGGCACGATTACGAACTTCGACGAGGTTGGCGTGCGCGTGATTGACGATTTTACGCTGGAGACCACCCTCGAACACCCCACGCCTTATTTTTTGACCATGCATAACCACTACGCCTGGTTTCCGGTGCATCAGGCGACTATTGAGAAACATGGCGTCATGGACGCGCGGGGCACACAATGGACACAACCGGTTAATTTTGTTGGCAACGGTCCCTTTGTGTTGACGGCCTGGCATCCCAACGAAATTATCAGCGTGCGACGCAACCCAAACTACTGGGACGCCGCCTCGATTCGCCTTGAGGGCATTGACTTTCATCCCATTGACAATCTCCAGACCGAGGAGCGCAGTTTCCGGTCGGGACTGTTGCACCTCACATCAGCCATTCCATTGCATCGCGTGGACGTGTATCGCCGCGAACGTCCGGAAGTGTTGAATCTGCACCCCTATTACGGTTCCTATTTTTATCGGCTGAACGTTACGCGCCCGCCATTTGACAATCCCCTGGTGCGCAAGGCCTTCGCCCTTGCCGTAGACCGCCAGGAAATTGCTGATCACGTGTTAACCAGCGACGAACGCGCTGCGACGCATTTTGTGCCGCCCGCTGCCGGGTATACGCCCACGTATCAATTGGAGTTCAACGTGGAAAAGGCGCGCGCGCTGCTGGCTGAAGCGGGCTATCCTGATGGACGGGGACTGCCGCCAATCGAAATTCTGTACAATACCAGCGAAGCCCATCGCACCATTGCTGAAGCGATTCAACGCATGTGGCGCGAAAACCTCAACGCCAACGCGCAGCTGCTTAACCAGGACTGGAAAGTATACTTGTCGTCCATGAACACCCTTGATTACCATGTTGCGCGGTCCGGATGGATTGGCGATGTGGCCGATCCCATAAATTTCCTGGAATGTTTTCAGACGGGGCTTGGCAACAACCGTACCGGCTGGTCGTCCCCCGAGTTTGACGCCCTCATTGACGCCGCGTATAATGAGAGCGAACACGCCACACGCTTTGAACTGCTGCAAGAGGCGGAAGCACTCCTGCTTGACGGGG
>SLFT01000193.1 GCA_007124105.1 Candidatus Hydrogenedentota bacterium
ACTGAGCATAACAAACGGCGGCGGGTTCATTCTGAGCCCGCCGCCGTTTTTCTTTTTCATGGCGCTTTCGCGCATACTTCACAAGGCGGCGCTTACAGCAGCCCCTGTACCACAGAAGCAAGTCCGTCGAAACCGGCGGGAGACGTTAATACGGCTTCACGCCACGGGCCATCAATGCCGAGCGTCAGCACGATATTGGCGTTGTCCAAGCCGCTGGGGAGATCAATATTCAATGCGTTAGCCTTGGCGCCGTCGAAGAGGACAAAACCGTGTACGCCGCGGTTGACAACAGCGTCGGGCGCGCCCGATGCGTCCGCTTTCGAGAAGGCCGCCAGCGCGTCTTTCAGTTTGGCTTCGCCGGGAGCGACCACCAGGGTTTCGCCGGGCACTGCAATGTTCACGTCAATATCGCCTGTCTCATACACGTAAACATCTATTTCTTCATGTTGGTATGTGGGCGCTTCGATTCCCGCAACCATACGAAGCAGATTGGGCACCGCCGAAGCGTTCTTTAATGACAAGGCAATGAGGGCATCGGGCGCATCGCGGTCTATGCTCCGTACGCTGACCGCCATTTCGTCTCCAACCAGACTGCTCGCAATGCGAACATAGCCGCCAATCTGGCGGGTGGCAGGATTTCGGGACAACATGCTGGCCAAACCATTGACGAGCTGGGGCGTAATGCGCAAGTTCATCAATAGCGGCGCGTCAGCGTCCATATATCCATGCAAGGCAAGCGTTCCCGGCGACGGCACCGTCTCGCCGTTACTGTCGCGCGCGGCCGCGCGCAGGTACGCCTGGCCCATTTCCTCGCCAATAGCCAGGATCACCTCGTCAGAAAAAGGCTTGATCGTGTTCAGGAGCGTTTCCAGATAACCGTTCTGATCAACAAGCGCCACCAGGTTGTTTTCCTGCAGCGTGTCAATCCGGCTCCATATCACCACCTCATCTTTGGCGGTATAGTTCACTTCGGCGGGAGCGGCCTTGCGAGCCGCAAGCTGTTCCAGCAACGCTTCACTGGAGGCAATAAACAGCTTGTCCTCACTCAAGAAATAGCCAACGCCGCTGCCGGCCACAAACCGTCCGGCAAGGTCGCCAGGCAACGCAACTTCCGAACCTTCACCGCCGAGCAGGTTAACCATCGTCGCCTTGACGGTGTCCGCGTTCTCAACCATCAGTACGCCAGATACGCGAATGTCGTTGGCGGAGGCAACGGAAAGAAATACCGCGCCGGGCGCTGCGGCTCTTATGCCGCTATTTGACAGCCCTTCGCTGAGCGTATCGCCGCCCAGCGCAACGGCCAGACTGCTGATCTGGCTGAGCGGGCCAGTGGCAAATAGAGGAGCGCCGCGTGTTTCAACGGCCTCGATGTCGGGCAGGCCAACGGCAATGTGAGCGTCGGCAGGCAGATACTGCATCAAGTCGTCCATGGTGGCCGCTGCTGCGGGCAGCGCAAAGAGTGCGGCGCAAACAAGAGATACGATAATTGTCGCGCTCATTCCAAGGGTAGTTTTTTTACTGTTCATACATGTCTCTCCATTCTTTGTTTAAGGTGAAATACTCAATTACAGATGTGACGCTATCCTCATCACTGCTCCAGAGGGGATACTATACCATGAAGGCAGTCATGGAAAACAATTGGCGTATTCACAAGTTAGACACGCACACAATGGTGATGGTGTCAAGGAAAATGCGCCGCTCGGGTCAATTATCCACCCCCATATCCGGCGCTTCGCATTGCCGCATCTGCACAGGTCGTCATGAAACGCGCTGGAATTTGAATGTCCCCGTGCTATAAACTAACAAGCATAAGGTACTTGTAGGCATCGTTAACGTACATCACCACGTATGATGTGGCCTCTGGCGGTTTCCGGGCGCTTTTGGGCGGGGCATTCCGGTGAACCACCGTAACCGGCCGCTTGTTACAATCGTCTGCTCAGTGTATTGAGCGTCCGGTGAAAACAGCGCGTTTTATCCCGATTTTAGCTGTTGGAGTCATATAAATGAGTTTGAATCTCGCAGATGCGCTTGAGATGGCCGCTGAAACGCTCCCGGAGTCAGAAGCGCTGGTTTTCGAAGATACACGCATGACGTTTCTGCAGTTTGCCCAGGCCGCGCGGCGCGTTGCCTGGGCATTGCGCGAGCGCGGTATTGGCCCGGGCGACAAGGTAGCCTTCGTATTGCCGAACACGCCGCACTTTCCTGTTATCCTGTACGGGATTCTTTACACCGGCGCCACGGCGATTCCCGTGAACATGCTGCTGCAATGGCGTGAGATTCTCTATCAGATTGACGACGCAGACGCCACAGCGCTTTTTGTTTTCGAGCCGCTGCTCGAACAGTCCGCGCGCGCCTTTGCCGCTTGCTCAAAATGCCGTCATTTGTTTGTGGTGGAACCATCCATGACCCCGTGTCAGCCTGACGTGGGCGAATCCTTTGTTATGATGATGGCGGGCAGCCGGGCTGAATTCGAGCCGTACCGCACCAATACGGACGACACGGCGGAGATTATCTTCACCTCCGCTTATGGCGGCAAACCCCTCGGCACGGAACTGACCCACTTCAACCTTTTCCAGAACGCGTTGATCTCCCAGGCGTTTGTACAGAAGTTTGCGCCCGAAGATGTGTGCCTGTGTGTGCTGCCGCTGTTTCATTCTTTTGGACAGACGGCCATGCTGAACGCGCCATTGCTTGGCATGAGCAAATCCATCCTGATGCCGCGTTTTGATCCGCACAAGGTATTTGAAACTATCGCCCGGGAACGGGTCACGTTATTTGGCGTTGTTCCGAGCATGGCCCATTTCATGATACACTACAAACCGACAGAAACCTTTGATCTATCGTCCATACGCGCGCTCGATGTGGGCGGCGCAGCGCTAAGCGATGAGATTTACGAGGCTTTCCTTGAACGTTTTCATATCCCCTTGTTGCAGGGATACGGCCTCACGGAAACGAGTCCGGTGGTGGCATACAACGTGGATGAAGCAACCAACCGCCCCGGTTCCGTGGGCAAGCCCATTTTCCACTGTAAAGTGCGCATTCGCCGCGATGACAACTCGTTTGCGTCTATTGGCGAAGAGGGAGAGATTGTCATCCGCGGCCACAATGTAATGAAAGGCTACTACAAGAAGCCGAAAGAAACCGCTGAAGCATTGCGTGATGGTTGGCTGCACACCGGCGACATCGGCTATCTTGACAAGGACGGTTATTTATATTTAACGGGATTGAAGAAAGACTTGATTATCCGCGCCGGCATGAACCTATATCCACGGGAAATCGAGGAAATACTGCTGTTGCATCCCAATATTACAGAGGCGGCGGTGTTTGGCGTACCGGAACGCGTCCGAGGCGAAGAGGTATACGCGGCGCTGGTGGCGTCCGGCACGCCGCCCGACGACAAGGAGTTGCGCGCTCACTGTTTTGATTATCTCGCGCAGTTCAAATGCCCGCGCCGCTTCCTGTTTCTGGATGCGCTTCCCCGCACCGATTCAGGGCAACTGGATAAAAAGGCATTACGACAACAAGTAGCGCATGAACCGCGATAAATTACATGCGGCGCGGGTATACGACCGCTACTGCAGAAATACGATGATGACACCATTACTGGATTCCATAACAGATTCTCAGGCGATTAAGGCCTTTTCCCAGGACCAGATGGAGACGCTGGCCCTCGAGGTGCGCGAGCGCATCATTGAAACGGTCAGCCGCAACGGCGGCCATTTGTCCTCGCCCCTGGGCGTGGTTGAATTGACCTTGGCGTTGCACCGTGTGTTCACGATCCCGGAGGATAAACTCATCTGGGATGTGGGGCATCAATGTTACGCGCATAAACTGCTCACAGGGCGCGCAACGCGCTTTGACACGCTGCGCAAGAAGGACGGCATCAGCGGATATCCAAAGATTGCCGAGGACGACAGCGACTGTTTCGGTACGGGGCACAGCTCCACATCCATATCCGCCGCCGTCGGCATGGCGATTGCCCGCGATCGTTTGGGACTGAACTATCATGTCGTGAGTTTGATCGGAGACGGCGCCATGACAGGGGGCATGGCCTTCGAGGCGCTCAATCACGCCGGCCATCTCGGACTGGACATGCTCGTTATTCTGAACGACAACGAGATGTCCATATCGCGCAATGTGGGCGCGCTGGCGCGCTATTTTAACCGATTGATTACAGCGGCGCCCTACAAGCGGGCGAAACAGGATGTGGGCAGTTATGTCAAAACGCTCATAGGCGATCGCATGACCCGCACCATACAGGACATCGAGAAGTCCGTCAAGGGCTTTATTACCAAGGGCGCGCTGTTCCAGGATTTCGGTTTCAACTATATCGGCCCCGTGGACGGCCATGATTTACCCTTGCTCATCGAGGTGCTGTCGCGCATCAAACAGATGAAAGGGCCTGTTTTTCTCCATTGCGCCACGGAAAAAGGGAAAGGCTTGAAGGTAGCGGAGGAAGACCCGCTCGCCTATCACGGCGTGAAACCGATAGCGTTGAAGAGCGACGACGGCGAGGGCGACCCTGTCCCCGCCAAACTGGATGTATCGCCGCCACTGAAAACGCCAACGTTTACCGAAGCCTTCGCGAACGCGCTGGTCGCGCTGGGCAAGGACAACCCGCAGATTGTTGCCATCACCGCAGCCATGCCCACGGGCACCGGGCTCTCCCGATTTGAAGAGGCCTATCCCGATCGCTTCTTCGATGTGGGCATTTGCGAGCAACATGCCGTTACCCTTGCCGCCGGACTCGCCGCGGCGGGAATGAAGCCCGTGGCGGGCATCTATTCTACATTTCTGCAACGTGGCTATGATCAGATAATCCACGATGTGTGCTTGCAGGGGTTGCCGGTCGTTTTTGCCGTGGACCGCGCCGGCATGGTGGGCGAAGACAGCCCCACGCAAAACGGCGCTTTCGATTTGTCGTTCCTGCGCGCCATACCGGGCCTGCGCATCCTCGCGCCACGCGACGATGTTGACATGGCGCTCATGCTGGAATGGGCGCTTTCACGAGACGAACCCGTGGCATTGCGCTATGCTCGCGACATTGCTCCCACCATCGGCGCCGCCAAAAAGCGGGATGTCGCACACGCTGAAACATTGCGCGAAGGAGACGATCTCGTCTTCCTCACAGTCGGGCCCTGCGCGGCCCCTGCCCTTGACGCGGCGGAAACGCTTGCGGCAGAGGGATACGAAGCGGCAGTGGTGGACGCGCGCTCAGTCAAACCGCTTGATACCGCTGCGCTGGACGCTATCCGCCATAAACCGATTATAACGGTAGAGGAAAACGTTCTCGCCGGCGGATTCGGGAGCGCTGTCCTTGAATATTTTGAACAGTGCGGAAAATTACACGGGCTCGTGCTGTCGCG
>SLFT01000237.1 GCA_007124105.1 Candidatus Hydrogenedentota bacterium
GCTTTTCTGGAAAATGCAGCCGGTTTTGTTGATGTGCCCGGCGAATGGTATCTGGACTATGAAACGGGTGTGCTGACGTACCAGGCAGCACCGGATGAAAACCCCAATGATAGTGTTTTCATAGCGCCAACACTTGAACAAATCCTTTTGGTGGAAGGCGATCCAGAGCATCAGGTCATGAACCTGCATTTTGTAGGGTTACGCATGGAGCATGCGGAATGGAAACTGCCCGAACAGGGATACCGGGGCATCCAGGCCTGCCATTACGGTACGACCTTGGAAGAAAGGGCTTATCCTGTGGGCGGCGGTATCGAATTCTCTTACACGGAAAATTGTTCCATTGAGCGTTGTGTCATTACCCATTTTGGCCCGTCGGGCATCGTATTCGGCCCACGGACACGTAACAACGCCATTATCGGATGCCTGGTTGAAGATGTCGGCTGCAACGGCATTATGGTCGGCTGGCGCATGAAAGCAGAACTCGGGCCGCCCGATCGCCATCCCGGCAACCTGCTTGACAGCGATTGGCGCGATACAAGGGATGCGCCAACCAACAACCAGGTCATCAGCAACATTGTACGCAACTGCGGCGCAATTAACTATGGCGCGGTTGGTATCTATGATGCCTTCTGTAGCGGTACGCGTATTGCACACAACCTCGTATATGACATGCCTTACACCGGAATCTCGGTCGGGTTCCGTTGGAGCACCGTACCATCCAGTCAAAGGGATACGCGTATTGAATACAACCATGTCCATAACGTTATGACCAAACTCGCTGATGGCGGGTGTCTGTACACACTGGGGTATCAACCTGGCGCGGTCGTGCATGGCAATGTGTTTCATGATGCGCTCCGCAGTGCCTTTGCCCATGGTGGCGCGCCTAATAACGGTATCTTTTTCGATGAAGGAACCAAAGGCATAGCGGTGGTTAGCAACACCATTTATAATTGTTCAGGCGGCCCGATTCGCTTTCATAGGACCGACAAGGACAATATGACCTGGAAAGACAACAGTTTTGGTGTCGGTATTCACTATCATGGGAAACCGCAGTGAAATATCGGGTATCAGGCGCTTAACCCGTGCCGGCGGCCATTTTTTTGTAGGTTTTACGTATCATACTCATATAATATGATTTGCTGTAAACAATGCCAGTATAACAAATCATATCTGTGTCCATCTCAGCCACGTCGGGCCATAACGTCCCAAAGACAATACCCTTTGCGCCGGGCGCGTTTAATCAAATAAAATGATTGATTCTAATTGTGATATATGGTAGGCTATACTGTCAAGAGATAACGAAAAGCTACGTGGCCTTACTGTGGCACCTCGGGCCATGCGCATCCCACCGACAAGCAGCGGACGGAGATTTATGTACGAAGCATTTTATGGATTGCGCGAGCGTCCATTCAACCTGACGCCCGATCCGAAATACCTGTACTTGAGCGCCAAGCACAAGGAGGCTTTTGCGCATTTGCTGTACGGCATCAAGAACCGTAGCGGCTTCGTCATGATCAGCGGCGAGATAGGCACGGGCAAGACAATGCTGTGTCGCAACATGCTCAGCCAAATGGACCCCGACACGCAGGTTGCCTTTATATTCAACCCGTTCCTGAACTCAATAGAACTGCTAAAAAAAATCAACCGCGAGTTTGGCGTTGCCTCCGAATCGGACACTATATTGGCGCTGACCGAAGATTTAAGCGCGCATCTGCTGCGTACTGCCGCGGACGGCAAGAACAGCGTTTTGGTGATTGACGAAGCCCAGAACCTGGCGCCGCAGGTACTCGAGCAAATACGGCTGTTGTCCAATCTCGAGACCGATTCTGAAAAACTGCTTCAAATTATTCTTATCGGGCAGCCGGAACTGGCGGAAAAACTTGCGCTGTACGAGTTGCGTCAGTTGAATCAGCGCATCACCGCCCGATACCACTTGAAATCGTTGAACGCCCATGAAACCCTGGAATATATCGCCTACCGTATTCATGTTGCGGGCGGAAGCAAACGTCTCAATTTTACGAAAGGCGCTGTACGAAGGGTGTACAGGTATTCCGGCGGCGTGCCTCGCATGATCAACGCCGTGTGCGACCGTGCGCTGCTGATCGGGTATACCCAGGAGCGTTACGCCATTGACGCGTCAATTGTTCGGCGGGCCGCCCGCGAGATTCGCGGCGAGAACGTGGCAGCGCCGGCAAAACCGCGCCTGAACTGGAAACGCCTGGCGCCGAGTCCGGCGCTAGCGATTCTTGCCGTGACAGCGCTGCTGCTGGCCCACTATCTCAGCGCCCCCCTGGACAGATTCGCGCGCGAATTGCATGTGTTCAATCAGATACTCGCGGGAAACACGTCCGGCGGCCCATCGGAAGAAAGCAGCCCCGCCCCGTCCACCACGCCAACCGATACGCGTGGGGTGGATGCATCAACCGATGTCGGGCAAGCCCCGGAGGAGTTGGGCGCTCTGCAACTTATTGTAGAGCGTTTGAACGAAGCGACCAGCCCACAGGCCAACCAGACGCTTGCGGCGATTGTTGCCGAAAATGATGATGGCCACACGCTTCGCGTCGGTGTGGATGCTTTGTTGTCCCTGTGGAATCAGACCCGGAACGAGGAATACCCCGACGACGTTTCCGCTGAAGCGTTGACCACCTTTTTCAAGAAGCATGAGTTGGCGTGCGAATTGTTACATCCCGATGCCGACCAATTGCTGCGAATCAACATGCCGGGACTTGTTCGCATGACGGACGGCGACAGCGATATATGGATGGGCATTGTGGGCGCGGACAACGAAGATGTTATCCTGAAAACCGATGCCGATAAAACCATTGCCGTGGCGCGGGCCGAGTTCGACGCCTATTACGGGCGTGAATTTCTGGCGCCGTGGCGCGATCCGTCGCCGGATGCGTCGGTGTTGCTGCCGGGACACCGCGGTAGATATGTGCGCACTTTTAAGGAGCAACTGCATGTTCTTGGGCGGCTGGATGCAGCCGACTTGAATGATGTGTACGACAAAACCACCGAAGAAGCCGTGATAGCGATTCAGCGTGAGACAGGATTGACGAAGGACGGCCTGGCTGGGCCGCAAGTGCGGCTGACCCTGACAAGTTGGTTGGGCCACGCGCCCGCGTTGCGCCGGGACGACACCCGGCCGGGACGGCATAGTGTTGACGACAGCGTCACCCCTGTCGAAACGGCCACATCGGAGCCGCCGCGCACAGATACTATAGTGGAACTGCCCGAGGCGGAGACTGTTGCGAGCGCCGCCGCCGATGACGATGCGGCGCTTTACGTGTTGGATTACAGCGACAGCGGCAACGGACAGTTTCAATCTGTGGCGGGAAGTGTGGCAGACGTGGAGTTGCGCCCGCTGGAACTGCCGGTAATGTCGTTGCCGGAAGCGCTGACGCCGGAGTACGAGGAGACGTCCCAGTATGATGGACGCGGATTGTTTCGGCTCTTGCGCGAGCAAAGCGACCGTTCTGTGGTCAGCGGGGAGGAGCAGGCGCCCAACGATGAAAATGTGTTGATGGAAGTGCGCGAATTGCCAAAGCCTTTCGCGCCCGCATCCAGCGCGCGCGAAAACGATTCCATTACCCCGCCCGTGTTTGGAAGCGCGCCGCTGACGCCCCGCGAAGAGGTACAGCCATGAACAGACGTTCTTCCTTTCTATACGTGGCGTCATTAGCGCGGAGGGCCAACAGATGAGTTCCATACTGGATGCGCTCAATAAGCTGGAGGAAGAACGGGCTGCGCGGCAGCGGATACAAGCGGGTCATGCCGCCGCGCCATTGGCCCCTGATGAAGCCGCGGATGTGCTGCTTGGCAGGACCAAATCAAAGCGCGCTGTTTCTGGGACCCATGTCCCGTGGATACCTATCGTTTCAGCAATGTTTGTGGGGGTGGCGATTACGGCGTTGGCAATAGGCATTGCCCTTCGCTTCACAGGAAGCGAAGAGCGCCAGGTTGCCCTGACGCCTACAACAAATGACGCCACGGCCATTACTGTGCCTGCCCAGTCGGAGACTGTTGCGCCCATCGAGGAAGCCAACGTAGTACATGCGCCGCCTGCGCCGGCACAGGAAGACGCCGTTGCGCCACAGGAAGAAGACCCGCCGCCGCTTGAATCGCCGCCGCCATCGCAACAGCCGATTGCGGAAGCGGTCGCCCCGGAAACGACACAGGATACGGCTGTTCCGGTTGCGCAACCGGAACCGACGGTATCCGCTCCTGTTGTTCCCGAGGCAACACCCGCCCCGGAAGCGGTTCCGACGCCCGAGGTAGAAGCCGCGCCTCAAATAGCGACAGCGGCCGAGACGCTTCCTGCTACAACGCCTCATCACGATGTTGTCTCTGAACCTGTGTCTGGAACTGAAGATGGTCCGTTTTCTATATCTCCGGCGGCGGAACCGCAGCAAAACAACTACGCCGCGCAACTGGCGCAACGCGCGGATATCCAGACACAGCCGCCGCCCTTTTCCACGCCGGCAACAGTAACGCCGCCGCAGCCGCGGCCGGAGTCGCAACCCGTGGATATAGAAACGTTGCAACGGCTTTCAGCGAACGACCGCGCCAGGCTGCGGTTGGATAATCTACGGTTGAACGTGTTGCGCGAGGCGAGCCGGGAACACCCCGAGGCAATGGCGATTATCAATCTCAAGAAAGTGTATCTGGGCGAAACCATCCCGGGAACGCCTGTGCGTTTGATTGGCGTTACGGCCACAGGCATTGGCATAGAAGTGGAAGAAACGCGGGAACGCTTCCGTATCCCACGATAGAACAGATGCTAGGCGTATATATACATTGGCAACTTTGCAGTCAACAGTAAGGGAGAATGGTTATGAAACGCTTTGTCTTGTGCGTCATCATAATGGCGGCTTTTGCTTTCGTGGGATGCGGCGGACCGGCTGAAACGCCGGACGGCGCGCAGAGCGCGGACAGCGGACAACAACTCGAGATAGCGGTTATCCCGAAAGGACTGACCCATCAATTCTGGGTGTCCGTGAAAAATGGGGCCGAAGCCGCTGCGGCGGAATTGGATGCGCAAATTGTGTGGCAAGGGCCGCCTCGGGAAACAGAGATCGAGCAACAAATCAGTATTGTGCAGGATATGATCACGCGCGGCGTGGACGCAATCGTATTGGCGGCCTGCGACGCCAACGCATTAACAGGCGTTGTGGAACAGGCGGACCGCGCCGGGATACCGGTGGTGATGGTGGATTCGGACGTCAATTCAGACATTCCGAAATCGTTGGTAGCCACCGACAATATAGAAGGCGGCGCTATCGCTGTGCGCGTTCTGGCGCAGCTGCTTGACGGCGAAGGCGATGTGGGATTGCTTCCTTTCGTGCCCGGGGCCGCTACGTCTGAA
>SLFT01000191.1 GCA_007124105.1 Candidatus Hydrogenedentota bacterium
ACAATTCATGACCACCACACGCATCAACACCTTTGAAGAAATGATGGCCAAGGCGCGCGGTTCTGAAAGAACGCGCATGGCGGTCGCGGCGGCGGGCGAGCGCACCGTCATTGATTCTGTTGCGCACGCCACGCGCGAGGGGTTGATACATCCCATACTGGTTGGCGAAGCCGACAGCATTAAGGCGCTCGCCATGGAATGTGGGCTTGATGCTGAAGCGTTTGAAGTCGTCAATGAACCCGACCCCGTTGAAGCCAGCATCACAGCCGTGCGCATGGTGCATCAGGGAAAGGCTGAACTGGTGATGAAAGGGCTGGTGGCCACGAAAGATTTTATCCGCGCCATTCTCAACCAGGAATTCGGGATGCGTCGTGACCGTCCGCTCAGCCATGTGGCGGCAATCGAGTCGCCGGACAAGTCGCGATTGATGCTGATGACGGATTCCGGCATCAATATCCGCCCGAATTTCAGCCGTAAAATCGCCATTATACGGAACGCGTTGACCGTTGCGGCGGTGTTGGGCATTGTTGAACCGAAGGTCGCCGTTGTTGCGGCTGTCGAAAAAGTGCGTTTGCCCGCCATGCCCGCTACGCTGGACGCCGAACTGCTGCGGCGCATGGGAGTGTCCGGAAAATTCGGTTCATGCATCATAGACGGCCCCATTTCGATGGACAACGTGCTGGACAGCCATACCGCTGAAATCAAAGGGCGAATCAGTCCTGTTGCGGGGCAAGCCGACATTATTATCGTTCCCGATATTGAAACGGGCAATGCCATGTATAAAACCATCCGTTACCTGGCGCACCGTGAAATCGGCGGCTTTGTTGTTGGCGCCGCAGCGCCTGTTATTGTAACCAGCCGCTCGGACTCCGCCATTACCAAATTATACAGTATCGCTTTGGGTGTCCTTGCGTCGCGTCATACCCACCGGGAATAATATAGCGTATCGAAGGCCTACTGGAGCATCTTGACGGCACTGATGTTATAAACGTCGTTGATGTACCGCTGGAACATAAACGTTTCTTGATTCCCGGGTTCCGGTAGACATGACCATACTCACCATCTGGAAGACAGGATAGAGGCCATGCCGACATCTATGAATCGGAGAACCTTTTTGGCGGCGACTGGCGCGGGACTTGCTGCGCCGTTGACAGTCGCGCCAGGATTAGAATACGAACCGCCCCAGGCACAGTATGAAAAGGAGTTAACCGTGAACCAGGAACCTGTTACCGCGCGCATTACCCTTGTGCAGATGAGCGCTGACGCTGAATTGCCGCCGCCCATCGAGCGTATGCCCACATTTTTTGAACAGGCCGCCGATATTGGCGCTGATTTGATCGTTTTTCCCGAATATATTCTTGGCAACAATATCACCCCGACCGATGCAGTGGCGACGCGATTTTTTGACCTGGCGCATGAGTACAGAATCAATGCGATTGTAGGTTGTGTTGAGCGTCATGGCGCGGACTCGTGGTGTACCAGCGCGTGGGTGGTTAATCGGGAAGGTATCCTGATTGATCGGTATCTGAAAAGCCATCCGGCATCCGGGCCGGGGCCGCATTGGTGGCCGCCTTTGCCCGGGCACGGCAACGAGGCCAGGGGCGTACTTGGCAGCCAGTTCAAGGTGTTTCACCTGGACTTCGCACCTGTTGCCGTGCTCCAGTGTTACGACGGCTATTTCCCCGAGGCGTTCGGATGCACTTCGTATATGGGCGCGGAGATTATTCTCTGGATAAACGGGCGCGAGGGCATTATCGAAGACCCCTATTGCATCACCGCGGCTACGTGTTATGGTTGTGTTGTGGGCGGTGTGATTACGGAAGGCCATAATACGGGCTTCGCAGGGCCAGGGTGCGTGGCGCCGTTGGGCGATTATACCGACCCGCCAGAAGAGATGCGCTTATATCCACGCATCAAACAGCCGGGCGATATGTGCGTGTCCGCCGTCATCAACCTTTCGGAGTTGCGCTGGAAACGCAAACACCTGCGCACCATGCATCAACGCCGTCCCGAGATGTACGGTCTGCTCACGCGGGACGTGAAAATGTGGCAAAATTACCCTGAAATTCCCTGGGATTACCCCGAGTGCGCTGATCTCGTAAATAAGGCGCAATTGTGAGCGATGAGAGATTTCGACAGTATTGAGGACGGGACCTATGCGCTGTATCATCGTGTTCCTGGTCGGCGTGCTGGGCGCCCAGACGGCAACCAGCGAAATAGAAGCGACAGAAACAACTGAGACGCGGCCCATTGTAGGCGCAATCCGTTGGGACGCCTGGCATGGCGACGCGTCCGAAGTTGGGTTGATTGTCGAACAAACACTGGCGCCTGAACACTGGCACAGCCGTCTCCCCTTCTTTGGACGGGTGGTGGGCGAAAACGCTGTCGAGGCGCGTGGACACACCCAGGAAATCATGGACCAGGAAATTGCCTACGCCCACGCCGGCGGCCTGGACTACTGGGCCTTTGTCGTGTATCCCGAGGATAATGCGTTGAGCCTCGGACTCAAGCAGTATTTGTCCAGCGAAAAGAAGTCGCTGATAAACTTCTGTTTGAACTTGCAAGGCGGCTGGGAGTCCAGGGGCGGTCCGGACGCCTGGCCGGCGAAAGTCGAGCGTTATGTGAACTACTTCAAGGCGTCTACTTATCAAACCGTATTAGATGGGCGTCCGCTGGTATACCTCTACAGTGTTGAAGGGCTGGTGGGCGCGGGACGCTTCGAGACGTGGAAGGACGCGCGCGCGGCGTTTGATGCGTTGCGCGAGGCCACTATCGCCGCGGGCCTTCCCACGCCGTATATTGTTGCCCAGGGCTGGCATCCCCCAACGCTAAAAGAACAGGCGGAGAAACTCGGATTGGACGCTATTGGCGCTTACGCTTCCAATGCCGGCGAGAAGGCGGGTTCCTACGCCTCGCTTGCCGCGCATACCAAGCGCTGGTGGGACGCCTTCAAGGAAACGGGTATGCCGGTGGTTCCCCTGGCGACGGCTGGCTGGGATATGCGGCCTCGGGTGGAGACGCCCGTGCCATGGGTGGAAGGCGGCGACATCGAGCAGTATCATGAGGCGCCCATACCCGAAGAACTGGCGACTCATATCGAACAGGCGCTTGCCTGGTGTCGCGCTCATCCCGAAACCGCCGAGGCGCAGGCTGTGCTCATCTATGCCTGGAACGAATTCGACGAGGGCGGCTGGCTGTGTCCCACCATCAGCGAGGGCACAGCGCGTCTGGACGCCATCAGTAAAGCGCTCGCGCAATAGGGGAGTTTGGTTTCAGATTTTGATACGCCCTGTGTGCCGTCCTTTTCGTTCCATCACTCAAGTCAGGTTCATGCCGTTTTTCCGGGCAGCAAGGCGAACAAACCGACACGGGGTTGTATTCGGGGGCGGTGTTTGTGTTTAATGTGAGCGGTACGGTGGCTTGTCGGTCATTTTACGTTGCGTTCCTGGAGACGCTGTCTATGTATCTGGTGCGGCGCTGCGCAATTTTATAGTGTCGTTACTCGTCTATGGAACACCTTTGCATGAAGGGTTTTCATGAAAGAAACCATAAAAGAATGTGTCAAGCAGTTGCGCGCCTCCTTTGAACGGGGCAAGCAATTCATCACGCACGATATCTGGCGCATTGGCGCGCCGGGCGAAGAGGTGCCGCACGGATTCATTATCAAGCAGATTCGCGCGGTCATTCTACTTGTGAGCGGCCTTATTGAAGAGACGCTTCTGTTGCGCGCTTCCGCGTTGACCTTTGCCACCTTGCTGTTTCTGGTGCCTTTTTTCGCGCTCATGTTTTATCTCATCCAGACCTTCAACCTGGGCGATCAGATTTATGAAAATGTGGACGCCCATCTGACCCGCGCAGCGGAAGTTATACGCAGTCTGGCTGAAGGCCGGGGCGTGGAAGAGACCGAGGGTGAGGCTGAAGAGCCGCTGCCGGACATTTTCCCTGAACGACTTGATGACGGCGATACGCCTGACATCGAGGAGGCGCAAGACACTGTCAATTACGAGCCCGCGCCGTCTCCGGAACAGAGCGACGATCTTCTTAAGCAGCAACTCATCGGTTGGGTATTCCCAATTTTCACGGATGATCACAGCATTACGGACGACCCGTCTTACGAGAACCCTGTCCGTTTGCTCGTAAATCTGGCGGAAGAGGGCGCGAAAAGTCCACGGGCTATCGGCATATCAGGCATCCTGTTCATCCTCAGCACTGTGTTCGGGTTCATGCGCAACGTGGAGTACACCTTGAACCGCATCTGGGGCGTGCAGCGTCGCCGCAATTTTTTTCGTGTACTCAGCGATTACATGATGATTACGCTGTTGCTGCCTGTGGTGGCCGCGCTGATCATGGGCATCAGCGCCGCGCTTGAAAGCCAGTATATTGTGGAGATGCTGGGGCCATTTGCCATTTTGCTGCGAGGCACCCAGTTCCTGATTCTCTGTCTGTCCTTTACGCTGGTGTACATGTTTGTGCCCAACACCCGGGTATATTTCCGCTATGCCTTGCTTGGCGGTGTTGTGGGCGCTGGACTGTACATGCTCAATTCCTGGTCCTATGTGAAGTTTCAGGTGGGGTTGGCGCGGTATACCCTGTTCTTTTCCACCTTTGCCCTGTTCCCGCTGTTGTTGATGTATATCTACTTCAGCTGGCTTATTTTTCTGTTCGGAGCGCTGGTGTCGTTCGCGTATCAGAACGAGAAGACCTTTGCCATGGAACGACTTGCTGAACACGCAACGTTTGCGTATCGAGAGGCGTTGGCCGTGCGTATTATGGTGGAACTGGCGCGTCGCTTCAACACCGGCGTATTTCCGCTTACCGTCATGGACGCCGCCGAGGAGTGGAATGTACCGACGCGTCTGTTGAGCGATGCTTTGGATAGTCTGGCGGCGGCGAAACTGGTAACCCCCTGCGCAACCACGCCCGTGTGTTATCAGCCGGCGCGTTCGCCGAGCGCCATCAAGGTGATAGACGTAATTAACGCTATGCGCGAGGCAGGTCAGGACCCCTCCCTGTTCCGCAAAGATAAACAGTACCTGAATCTTTACAAAGGCATTGACGCCGCGTCGCCCGACATAATGACAGCCGATATCAACACGCTGGCGGAGACAACAACCTCGGGCGTGTGAAGGAACAGGAGTATTGTATGGCACTGAAAGGAAAGACGGCATTGATTACCGGCGCTGGGCGCGGCATTGGCCGCGCTATTGCCCTGGCCTATGCGCGTGAAGGGTGCAACATAGCATTGGTAGCGCGCAGTGTGGACGAATTGAATGCCGTCGCCGAGGAAGTTACGGAACAAGGCGTACGCGCGTTGGTATTGCCGTGTGATGTTGCCTGTGAAGAGCAGGTATCCAGAAC
>SLFT01000329.1 GCA_007124105.1 Candidatus Hydrogenedentota bacterium
GACGCGGTCCAACACGCACCCAGACAACTCCCTTGTACCGCACGGGCGGAGCATCTGCCGGTTCGACAAGGACAACCGCCACTTCCTTCCCTTTGATGCTCTTTTTCTGTACCGTAAGCGCAGGAAAAGGAAGAATGTTGCCATCTGAACGCATGGACGCCAACGACTGCAGCAGTTGATCTGTGATTGGCGTTCCCACGGGTTCGCCTTTGTCGTTTACTCCAACTACCAGAACACCTGGTAAATTGTTGCCCGCGAGGTCGTTAGCGAACGCGCAGATAGCCTGCCGAATCTTACCACCATCAACGATAGATTCCTTGCGTTCAACGCGATCGGACTCTATGTCCTCAATCAATGAAAGAAGTTCATCATCATTCATGGCCACTCTGTCTCTTTAGTGTTATTCGATACGGCGTATCCTGATTACAATTAAAGCGCATAACCGATGTACATAGTATACTCGCAAATGATACGCTGGCAAAAGCATTCAGACTCGTCCGCTAATCTGGTTCACGGTAAATCCCTTGTTGTATCATAGTGTTAATGGAGCGCAGGCGTCCATCGGTTTTTTATGGCTGCACATTTGATAGTGGGTACTTTTGAAAGGGCAACATGGTAAAGAACAACGTACTTCGCGCGCTGGTTATTGTCGTTTCCACAGCGGCCTATGCGGCACCATCTATGGCTGACAATGGACAAGACGTACAAGTTACGGAGCCCTTTCATGAGTTGTATGTTCATCACGAAGCATCAGGTCCGAAGGTCATTGCCCTGTGGCAGTTTGACGGAGATGCGCCCGGCGCTGACGTTTCAGGCAATAGCCATGATGCCGCATTGAACGGCGCGGACTTTGTTGCGGAAGCAGGTCGCTTTGGCGGCGCGTTGCGTTCCCATCGCGGCTGGCCGGATATTGACCAGCCTCATCAGGCCAGAGTCGCCAACCATCCGGACTTAACACCCGATGCCGCCTTCACGATTGAAATGTGGATTCAGCCCGCCCCTGCGTTGACCGGCTACGAGAATTACCCCACGCTCATAGACAAGAAATATGTCGCTGATACTGATTATCAGCTGTACTTGAGCCGCGAGCTGCGATCGAACACGCGCCGCATAGAAATGGCGCTTGGCTTTGGTCGCGATTCGCAAGTCTATCGCTCAGATTATTTCGAGTTCCCCCCCGGCCACTGGCGGCATATAGCCTTTGTCTATGATGGTATGGGTAGCGGTCGCTTCTTCGTGGACGGCGTCGCAGCGGGAGGACAAACCTATCCTGACCGTCGCAGCATTGCGCCTGGACGTCATCCCCTTTCAATCGGCGACCGACTGGGCAGCAACTACCGTGGATTCCCCGGACTCATGGACCAAGTTCGCCTCTCCAATGATGCGCTCGAGTTTCGCCCCGTGAAGACAATGCTTCACACGACTCGCCGTGTGTTCGAACGCATGGAACCCGCGCCCGCTTTTGAGATTATTACAACCAACCTGCGCCGCGAACCGATGAGAAACGCCGTCCTGCAACTTTTCCTGAACACGCGCATTATTCAGACCATTATCTTGCCGGAGCTTACACACGGAGAAAGTCATCACGAGGCGTTTTCCTTCGACACTACCTTGCGACCAGACGTCTACGCACTGGCCGCTGAAATTTCCGTGCCGGGCGAGACGCGCTACCTGGCAACTGAAACATTTGCGCCCATTACCATAGCGCCGCGTCCTCTTCCCCATCAAATGCCGGTTGTTCTGTGGGGAAGCGCGCAGGATCAGATGGACGCAGCGCTCGATATTGGCTTTACGCACAGCCTTGGGCTACGGTGTGACTTCAGCGCCCTATGGGAAAAGGAAGGGCCAGCCAATGCGGAAACACCTGAACAGATTGCGTCATCAATGGCGATGCTGGATGAGGCGTTGCGCCGGGGGATGCGCGTCATTTCAAGCCTCTCGCCAGGTAGGTGGGCAGGCATCCAGGAAGGGTATCAACGAATACAGGCAGACGGTTCATCGTACGAACGCGCGAATGTGTGCGCTCTGTTCCCGCGTGTACAACAGTTCTGCCGCGATGTTGGCCTCTCAATGACACAGACCTACGGAGAACACCCCGCTTTTGAAGGCGCGCTGATCCATACGGAGATTCGGGATGCCACCGCCCCATGTTTTCACGAACATGATCGCGACGCTTTCCATGCATTTGCCGGTTATGATATTCCTGAGGGGGCAACGCGCATGCGCGGTATCGCCAGAGACACATTGCCCGACTTCCCGGAAAATGGCATCATCCCTGACGATTATCCCTGGTATGTGTATTATCGTTGGCTCTGGAAACACGGCGACGGCTGGAACACATTACATACGCAGCTGCACGAAGGCCTGAAGACAAAGGCGAAAGACGGGTTCTGGACATTTCATGACCCCGCAGCCCGGTGCGCCAGTGTATTCGGCAGCGGCGGCGCTGTAGACTATCTCTCCCACTGGACCTATTCCTATCCCGATCCGTTGCGCATTGGACTGGTAACAGACGAATTATTCGCGATGGCCCGGGGCGCGGACAGACACGCGCAGGGCATCATGAAGATGACCCAAATAATCTGGTACAGATCACAGACAGCACCTGAACCCGGCGAAGACGCGCATCAGGCCGCCCCCGACTTCATTGACAAAGATACGCAGCCGGAGACAGTCAACCAAGCAGCGCCGGAACAGTATCAAGCCGAATGGGAACAACGTATTCCGGATGCCCGGTTCATCACCATCGCGCCGATGCACCTGCGCGAAGCGTTCTGGGAGAAAATAGCCCGTCCCGTTCAAGGAATCATGTATCACGGCTGGGGTTCGCTGGTTGAAGATGCAACACACAGTTCTTATCGCCATACCCACCCCGAGACGCGCCATGAGTTGCGCCGACTGATCCAAGAGGTGGTCACACCTCTTGGACCCACGTTAAGACAAATACCCGACCAAGAAGCGGACGTGGCGATGTTGGAAAGTTTCGCCTCCGAAATGTTCGCGGGGCGTGGCACCTATGGCTGGAACGGCAGTTGGGCAGGCGACATGTACCTCATCCTGCGCTATGCCGGTTTACAGCCGCGTATTGTTTTTGAGGAAACAATTCAGCAGGAAGGGCTGGACGCGTTTACAGTGTTGGTTATGCCCGATTGTGACGTTCTGCCCCAAAGCGTTGCAACGGCTGTGCTTGAATTTCAGCGGCGTGGCGGCGTCGTAGTGGGCGACGAACGTCTATGTCCGGCGATCAAGGCTGATATAAGCGTAGCAACGCACCACCGTCCGAAGGAAGCAGATGTCGCCCGCGCCATGAACCAGGAAAAAGCGACACAACTGCGATCACAACTCAAATACCAATACCGCTCCGTGTCTTCCTCCAACGACATCATCCTGCGTACGCGCTCTTACGGAACAACTGATTACCTTTTCGCCGTCAATGATAAACGCGAGTTTGGCGATTATGTGGGACACCATGGGCTGGTCATGGAAAACGGTCTGCCAACCGATACCACATTGACGGCCTTTCGCCCCGGCGTTGTCTATGATTTACTCGGGAACCGACAAATAGCGGCCGCAACCAGCGAAAATCCTGTCATCGCCTTCGATTGGCATTTCGGCCCCTGTGATGGACGGATTTTTATGGTTACAGAGCGGCCCATCGCCCAGGTGCGCATTAAAGCGCCGAGCAAAATCAAACGCAACAGCGAAGCAACTGTTGCCATTACCGTTCACGATGACACGAACCGAACATTGGACGCTGTTGTACCGCTGGAAGTACGCATCCAGGACCCCACGGGACGCGACGCTGAATACAGCGGCTACTACGGCGCCGCTCATGGCCGTCTCGCCATCACCATACATATTGCCGAAAACGATGCCTACGGTCTCTGGCAAATTAATGCACGTGAACTGGCCGGAGGAAACACGGCGAATGCCTATATACGTGTGGTCGCTGCCCCATGACTTGCATTATATAATCCCTACAATTTAAACTGCTGTTCTCTTTCCCCATGCTAAATAAAGGAACACGTGTGCCACCATCATCTCCAGGAAAAGCACTATTGAGCGCCCAGGATGTCGCCAAGCATTTCGGTGCGCAGGCTGTGCTTGAAGGCGTCTCCCTGACTATTCACGAAAATGACCGCATCGGGCTTATCGGCCGCAACGGTTCAGGAAAATCCACGTTGTTGCGTATCTTGGCGGGGGATTTGGAACCTGACGCGGGCTTTACCACCCGTGCACAGGATATACGGGTGGCGCTGTTGGAACAGCACTGTTCACTGTCGCTGGAACAGACCGTATCAGACGCGCTCGAAGCGGCGACGGCGGCCCAGCGCGACATGATTGACGAATTGCGAGCGCTGCACGAACGTCTGGCGCACACATCTGGTGAGTGTTGGGAACACAACGAACTCCAGAGGGAATGCGAATTGATGCAGCGGCGCATAGACGCGGCGCAGGCGTGGAACCTGGATGTGGAAATCAAACGGATTGCAGATGCCTTGAAACTACCCCCGCTTGCCAGACGATTGGCTACATTGTCAGGCGGCGAACTTCGCCGGGTTGATCTGGCCGCCAAGCTGCTGGAACATCCCGATGTGTTGTTGCTCGATGAGCCCACAAATCATATAGACACGGACAGTGTCGCCTGGATCGAGCGCTTCCTGGAAAGCTATTCCGGGGCATGCATACTGGTTACCCACGACCGCTATTTTCTTGATCGCGCCACGAACCGCATCGTGGAAATAAACAACAGCGCTATCTACAGTTATCCGGGAAATTATGCGCAGTTCCTGGAATACAAGGCGGCGGTGGAAGAGGTGCAGTTGCGTACCGAGGCCAATCGTCATGCGCTCATCAAGCGCGAATTAGCCTGGTATAAGCGTTCGCCAAAAGCGCGCGGCACTAAAGCCAAAGCGCGCATTGATCGCCTGTTTCAGGCCCAGGAACAGGCCCCTCCGCCACCGGACAAACAATTTGCCTTCGCCATTCCCGAACCAGAACGACTCGGCAAGGATATCCTCGAGGTACGCCAGATCACACACGGCTATCAAGAACAGACACTGTTCAAACACTTTTCCCTGTACATGCAGAAAAAAATGCGCGTCGGCATTGTCGGGCAAAACGGATGCGGCAAATCCACGTTGTTGCGCGTGCTCATGGGCCGTGAAATGCCTCAATCCGGCGAAGTGCTTATCGGCCAGTCCACCCGCTTCCTGTATGTTGACCAGACACTGGCCGACATGGACCCCGACCTTACCGTCCTGGATTGTGTTTCCGATGGCCAACGCCATCTGGAAATCGGAAAGCAGCGCATCCATGTACCGTCCTACCTCGAATCATTTCTGTTCGACAAA
>SLFT01000319.1 GCA_007124105.1 Candidatus Hydrogenedentota bacterium
ACGCCGAGATACAGCATGAACGTGGAACAAGAGTAGCGCATCTTCTTCAAACGTGTGGGCGTGTACTTGCGCAATGTGCCCGGCTCAAACAACGTGCTCATGGCGTGGGCGAAATCTGCATTGATCACTACTACATCTCCCTGAACAGTTTCACCGTTTTCCAACAGCACCCCTTCAGCGCATCCGTGCTTAACCATTACCCGTTTTACCGGCGTCTCAAGATGAATTTCGCCGCCATGTTCCTCAATAACGCGGGCCATGGCCCGCGAGATTTCGGAGAGGCCGCCGCGTACATGCTCTATGCCAAACTCGTGCTCAATAAAGGGAATCATGGCAAACGCTGCCGGGCATTCCCAGGGAGACATACCAAGGTACTTGGTTTGGAAACAAAAGCAGGTGCGCAAGATATCAGACTGATAATACCCCCGTAACACATCATAAACAGAGCGTCCCAAGGAGAGGTGGGGCAAGGCGCGCAGCAACGGGCCTGAATACATATCGGAAAAATTCGAATAGGGTTTTTCGAGACAAGGCTTCATTGCTCGAAATCGCGCCGCCTCTCTTTTTAAGAAGCGATCAAATCCGGCTGCCTCGCCAGGGAAGGCGTTGGCAATGCGGTCACGCATAATATCATGGTCGCGCGAGACATCGAGCGTTGCCTGACGAAACGCAAGGCGGTACATGGGCTCAAGTTGGGATATATCCAGGTAATCGGCGATGTTGCGTCCCGCTTCGGCAAACACCTCGTCGAGAATAAAACGCATCATAAGAAAGGTAGGGCCAATATCAAAGCGATAACCATCCATCTCGAAGCAACCATTACGCCCGCCCACCTGTGGCTGTTTCTCATAAACGGTCACCTGGAAACCGCGTCTGGCCAGCATCATGCCGGCAGTCAAACCACCTGGTCCTGCGCCAACAATCAAAACACGCTTATCACTCATCAGAGGGAGTTCCTTCCAACGCGCCGCCTGGGCGCCACAGATGTACGTGTGTTATCGGTCCAGGCGGTTGGTTAAATCGTATAATCGAGGGCGCGGCAGCCTTCTTCCTGTTGTTGACGCCGGGCCAGTTCAGCCAGGCTCACTCGCTGCAGGCGCTCTTTCAGCGCTTCATTGGCGCCAACAAAAACCTCGCGAAGGGCGCACGATTTCGGGTCGGAGCGGCAATAGGTAACGTCCGAGCAATCAGCGATTTCTATGGGGCCGTCGAGGGCTGTCACAATCTCTGCGAGGTCTATCGTTTCGGGGTTGCGCGCCAACACAAATTTGCCTTTGGCGCCCCTGATGGAAGTGACAAGGTTGGCGTTGCGCAATCGCGCCATCAACTGTTCGAGATAGGCTGCGGGCAGATTCTGACTCTCGGCAATGCTTCGTCCCGTTGCGCCGTCCGCGCTGCGGGCCAAGGCGATCATGGCGCGAAGTCCATATCTGGCTCTTGTGGATAGTTTCATAATAACCGGTATCATATCCCATGCCCCCGGCGGCGCGCAACATCGTAAGGTCTGCGAGAACCAGTACCGCCTCAAAAATACAGGCTTACTTGCGCCAAAACGCTTCGCGGCGAGGCGCCGTATTCACTGCGCAACCGACCGCGGCGCGGGGATGCGCCCCAAGGTACGAAAGCATGAAACGCCATAGTGGTGGTTTGCGACGCAATCCAGGTGAGGGACGGCGACGCCAGGCCTGAACCATCGCGCAGGCTTCCGAGAAGCAGGAAACCGCCGGTTACGGTATCGGTAATTGGATAGGACGCCTGAAGCGCCATGCCGTGTTGGCCAAGGATTTGGCTATCGCCGCGCATGTATCGTTCCACAAACTGGCGGTCACGAAACCGACGGGTCGCATCGCCCGCATTTTTCAGCCCGAAACCGGAGTAGTGATATTCGCCCAATACGGTAAGTCCGCGACCCACGTCAAAGGTATGCGATGCGCCAAGCACCAGCTTTTCCGTCACCCGTTTGCCGCCAAACAGGCCGGCGTCGGCGCGACGTTCAGGCGTATGGAAAAACGCCAGCTCGCCATGAACCGCGGCATCGCCCACCACGGCGGACATAACAAGCGCGAACATGGCGTCGCGCCCGCGTTTGCCGACAATGATTTCACCGTCAATCTCGCCGACATACCCGCGAAAACGCGCCAACAGCGCCGAGGCGTCCCACCGATTGCCAAAGACAGCGACCATTTCGAGCGAACTCAAGGCGGTAGTCTGGTATTCGATGCGCAATGCGTCCACGCCGCGCCGCCATTCACGGTCCACCTCGACCGGCGAAAAGGGCGCGAACACATCCACCGCGCTGAATATCATGCCCCGTCCAAAACCGATGGCCTGCCGACCGGCGGTGATGGTTCCCCAGTCACGACGTATCTGCACACGGGCGCGATCAATCTCATGGCGCCATGCGAAACGCTCCCTGTCTCGTGCCAGCTGCCAGTCCAGGGTCGCAATGCGCCACGGGGCGGGCGCAAAAGCGGCCAATGCGTCGCCGCCCATGCCTGCCGCGCCGCCAGGCGTGTTGTGTCGTGCCCGGTGCTCATAGGCTACTTCGGCGGTAACGCTGTCGCTGAGCCGCATTGTTAAATCAAGACGCGCCCTGGCAAGGCCAGTCAAACGATAACGCTTGGGGAACAACCACGCGTCATCGGGATTGTAGTCTCCATGCCCTGTCAGTTTCAGTGTGGTTTGCAGTTCCCCATAACGACCAGTGTCAGGATCATGCCACAACTCGAGGGACCACGCGGGAATTCCAGCGCAGACCAACAGCACACAACCCACGAGCCTTATACGTATGGCGGTGTTTGTACACATGTTATTTCACCAGGGTTTAAGCGCGGCGCATCCCGTCAAACTGTAAAAACTGGACGCGTCTGCGAGATGCGTGTTCGCGCATCACTTGCCGGGCCTTCGAGAATCTTGATCTGACGCTATACCATACATATCTCAATTGCCTGGCGCAGCGAGGCAAGTCCATCGCGCCGACGCGGCGCAAACTCGTGCGCAAAATATCCGTCGAACCCGGTATCGGCGATGGCCTCGCTGATGCGTCGGTAGTTCAGTTCCTGTGTTTCGTCAATCTCATTGCGGCCCGGTACGCCCGCCGTGTGGAAATGACCGATGTAGTCCATGTTCTCCTGGATGGTGGCAATGATATCGCCTTCCATTACCTGCATGTGATAAATGTCGTAGAGCAGTTTGAATCGCGGCGCATCCAGCTGTTTCGCCAGTTCCACGCCCCAGGCCGTATGATCGCATTGGTAATCCGGGTGGTTGCGTTTGCTGTTAAGCAGTTCCATAAACAAGGTGATATCGAGTGATTCCGCCAGGGGAAGAATCTTTTCCAGGCCGCGCGCGCAGTTTGTTATCCCCTCTTCGTCAGAAATACCGCGACGATTGCCGGAAAAGACAATCATATTATGGAGTCCCGCCTCGGCAAGTTTCGGCATGAGCTCCTTCGAGCGCTCAATAAGCGCGTCGTGATTGTCCAATGTGTTCCAGCCGTCGGACAGGCCGCTCGGGCCGTTTGCCATGGTGCAAGTCAGACCATGCTTCTGCACCACGGGCCAGTCGTCTTCGGAAAGCAGGTCTATGCCTGCCAGCCCCATGGCCGCCGCCTCACGGGCCAGTTCGTCCAGTTCCAACCGTCCGAAGCACCATCGGCACACTGCCTGCTTTAACCGGCCCTTGCGCGCGTCAACAGTCGTCGGGACCGGAACCTCTTCCGCCCGGGTCTCTCCCGTGGTAAGCGCGGCGCCCGAAGCCGCGGCAAATGTTGTCAGTGCGGCGCGCCGCGTCATGGCATTATTCGTCGTCATGACAATCCTCCTTGGTTGCATCAACTACCTGCGAAGTATATCACATCAGTGGATTCAGACAAACACCTCTCTCAACGCTGTTCCACGGCTGCAATAAACGGTTTGCAGGGTTTCGGCGGCGTTTCCCTGCAATGAGAACTACGTTGCCTTGTTCAGACAAGGTGGTGGGACTGCCTGCGTATCAAGACAAATCGAAGGCGGCGATCTAGCAAAGCGCCTGAAATGGCGTGCGATGTGCGGGCGCGGCAGAAATCTTGTGAGATATGCGGGCAGCCTATGCGCATACATCGTAGACGCGTGAGACAGAAATCAACAACAAGTGTAATTGCGCTTCAGAATCCAACGATAAAGTGAGCAAAAATATAAATGCGCTTGACACCACAAGGAAAGTATGATATAATCTGTCTGAATGTTATCACTTGTTTGGTGGACAGCAGATTGCGTGAATCCGACATAGGTTCGTGTGAGAACAGCAACAGGAGGATAGCTGCGTGAAAAAGGTAAAACGGAAATTGTGTTTTAGGGGGGGGGGGGCAAACACGTGTGGTGTATGTGTTAGCATAGGGATTGTTGTCTTGCTCGCTGGGTGTCCGGAAGAGATACCGCTGGATGTAGTGGCTGGCAAGGGGTGTTGTTGCCCCGCAGATACTGGGGGCCTGTGCAAGTGCGTTGATGACGAATATGGGCGCGCATGTATTTCGGTGCTGCCGATTTACATAGAGGATCTTTCAACATTAAGACCGGGGCGTATTGTCACCGCAGAATTCAAGGGGGGCGACGACTTGGATCAGGTATTTCCAACAGAAGGACAAGAATGGCACGAGCATTGCCCGTCTGATTGCGCCGATTATTGTGCCCTCCATGGCTATGAAGACGAGACCGGGATCTGTTATGTGCTCGTCCATAATCGCAACAGGGTATACGTTTCGGACGTCTACGGCTATTCAGACGCAGACGAAAATTACCTTATGCAGGCTGACAGCCCGTGGGAGGAAAAATTCCACAGCAAATACCACTATTTTTCGGTGGACCCGCGCTTTCCCATTCCTGAGATAGAGGAGGATGAAGTCCGTATTATCGCCAAGCGTGATGGCGCTTTTCAGCCCGAGGTGATAGGGGAAAATTACGCGTTATTTGAGGACAGCTACTAGGTTGCAGAGCCCGTTGTCACCTATCTTGTTAAATACGCGGCAGACACTGATGTCTTACAGGGTAATGAGAATGAGAATGGAAATGAAAATGGAGACCTGTTTGCGGACGGTGTTGCCGCTGCCGCCCAACGCGCACGACTGCAACTGTCCGACGACCCCTCGCAATACATCAGCTACATGCTTAACCGGATAGAAGATGAGCGTGACCGCCATTGGAGCGTACACTTTGTGGCTGAGCGCGTAATACCCACTAATGTTTACATCCCTGAAAGCGTTAACTTTTGCACTTTTGAAGGAGTGCAACAATATTGGGAGATACGAAATGCACTACTTGACGAAGGGATTCATGTCTGGGTTGTTGACGAAATTAGTTA
>SLFT01000045.1 GCA_007124105.1 Candidatus Hydrogenedentota bacterium
ACCTGTAAAACTCTGGAGGTATCCGCATGCAGGAATGGATGCGCAAACACAGACGATTGATAATGTTTTTTATTCTGGTATTCATCGGTGTTCCCATGGTGATATTCTTTGGGATGCCCTCAGGCGCTCCGAATCGTGACGCCGGCCAGGATAATGTAATCGCGCGGGTTGGCAATGTGCCAATAACGGAATCACAATTCCGGCGGCGGCTCGACGCCATGGCCGAGCAACGCGCCAATCAGCAGCAGACGGGACGTCCCTCGTACCGCGAGCTTGATGAAGACGGAACGGTTCAGCGCGTTGTCGAACAGATGATAGACGCCGCGCTGATCACCATGAAGGCAGAGGAACGTTCCTTGAACGTTGACGAATCATTGCTGGCGAAACAAATGCAGGACTGGGACTGGTTCAAGGACGAGAACGGCAATTTTAAACGGGACGCCTGGAACGAATGGGTGAGCAACGTTTCCAACTGGGACGATATTTACGACGAGTTACGCGGCGAGATATCTCGTGAAGTTTTCTTGGGTGCAGTGACGGCGCCGGCGGGTCGCGTACGCAAGGACAAAATTGACGAGGAACTGCTTGCCGAACAAACCCAGATGCGCGTACGATATGCGCAGGTGGAGATTGCCCTGGACATTTCCGACGAGGAGATTCAGGCGCACTACGACGAGAACCCGGACGAATATCGCGAACCGGAAGTGTATATGGCGGAGTTTGTCGCCATACCCATTATACCCGATGTGCCGGAACTTGCCTGGGAACTTATACAGCGCGCCCGGGACGGCGAGGATTTCGCTGAGCTGGCCAATGAATACTCTGACCAGAAAGAGCCTGAAGGCGGCGCCATGAACTGGCGTCGCGAAGGCAGTTTTGTTTCGGACCACTTGAAGCCTTTCTTCGCGTTGGAGGTTGGCGAAATCAGCGAACCCGTGCTTGGCCCAACGGGCTACCACATTTATCTGGTGGAAGAAGAACGTTTTAACGAGGTCGCCAATGAATGGGAAGTACGCGGACGTCAAATCGTATTAAATACAGAACTTGACCCTGAAATACTGGAAGAGCGCAAACGCCTCGCCCATGAGATTGCCGCCAAAATGCAGGCCACTGACGATCCGGCTGCCGTGGCGGAAGAATACGGACTGGAGATACTGCAAACCGACTACTACAACCGGTGGAAAATGGAAATCGAAAACATAACGGCTACACGCGACATGTACAGATTCCGCGGTCGCTCCCTTGACGAGGATTACCCGCCCTGGGAGCCCATCGAGGCGATTCTCCATATCTTCCTGGCCAACATTATAGATACGCAGCCGGGCGATCTGCCGCCGCTCGAGGAAGTTCGCGACGACGTGATCGAGAATATCACGAACGAAAGAAAGCGCACCGAAGAGTATCAGGAAGAATTGGCAGAGCGCATCGAAGCGATTGAAGGCCAGGTAGTGAGCCTGGATGCCATTACGGAATTGGACCCGAAACTTAGCGTAGAGATAGCCGAAACGGAAGAAATGTTCTCACGCAGGGACTCTTTATTCCAGCAAGAGATATATGTTCAAACGCGAGACATATTTGCCGCGTTGAAAGACAAGGAAGAAGGCGAGATCGGCGGGCCGGTTCCCGGATTGCTGGGCGGCTATTGGTTCTTTGAACTGGCTGAACGCGAGGCGCCCACGCCGGAAGAGCTTGCTGAACTTGATGAAGAACGCGAAGAACTGAAGGAGCGTCTTGTGCGCACCGCCCAATTTGAGATACTGGCGGATTATGCCAAGGACTTGCGCGAACGCATGATGGCCAGCATTTCATACACGCAGGATGCCGAAGCCTTCGACCGCATCCTGGGGCGCGGCCTGGAATGGGAGGGTGAAACGGATGCCGAAACGACCGCCCTTGACGATGCATTGGCGGGCGAGGGCGAGCCGGCTGTGGATGACGAAACTGCCGATGACGAAGACGGCGCGGCGAGCGATGATGCCGATGACGCTCCGGACGCGGACAACGAGACCGCGGCTGAAGCCGCAGCGTTGAGCGACGAAAGTGTTGTAGTGGACGAAACCGACGAAACGGCTTTGGTCGAGGATGACGAGGCAACCGAAATTGTCGGGGAAAACGACGGTGTTGTCGCAGACGAAACGGAAGCGGCTTCGGACGTTGCTGACGAGACAATTGAAGAAACTGATATTGCGGACGACGCGGACGCCCCCGACGCTGAGGAATAAACGCTGTGTGCGACGCTAAGTGTTTGTGCCCTATAAGTTGCCTTTCAGCCACGGCCACATAGACAAGCGGTGATGCCATCGCGAAAGACAATATTGTTGTTGTCCCCTGAACCTGGGAGCAACGACGTCGCCGGATAGCGCGTTCAGTCGAATTCCGGTGGGTTCCGCCTCGCTTTACCCACCCTACAGGATTACGTTTCCGCTAATAAAGATATAGGGGCATCTTCAAGGTAGCGCCATTCGTTACTGTCCGCTGAACCTGGCGGGCAACGATGCCGTCACATAGCGCTTCAGCGCCTGATAGGAAAGAGCAGCCATGGAAAAGATTGTTATTATTGGCGGTGGACCTGCCGCGTGTACCGCGGCCCTCTACTGCGGCCGCGCCGATCTTGCGCCGCTGTGTCTTGAAGGCGAATTTACAGAGGACATGCTGCCTGGCGGACAGCTGATGACCACTACGGAAGTGGAAAATTTTCCAGGCTACCCCGAGGGCGTAACAGGCGCCGAACTCATGGCCGACATGAAAAAGCAAGCGGAACGTTTCGGGGCGCGTTTCGTTTACAAGACCGCTGCCGCGGTTGATTTTTCCGGAACGCCGCTCAAAGTAACCACACAAGACGAGACGCTTGAAAGTAAAGCGGTAATCATTGCCACGGGCGCCACGGCCAGATATCTCGGCCTGGAATCCGAGCAACGTTTTATGAACAAGGGCGTGTCTGCCTGCGCAACCTGCGACGGCGCCTTGCCGCGATTTCGCGGGAATACAGTAGTGGTAGTGGGCGGCGGCGACTCTGCAATGGAGGAATCGCTGTTCCTGGCGAACTTCGCCGGTCATGTCCATGTGGTGCATCGTCGCGACCAGTTTCGCGCCAGTAAAATCATGGAAGACCGTGTTGTCAACCACGACAAGATCACCGTAGAATGGAATTCCGTGGTCGAGGAAATCCTTGGCGACGATGAGAACGGCGTAACCGGTGTGCGTCTTCGCGATACCGTTTCAGAGGACACGCGTGAATTGGCTTGCGTCGGCTATTTTGCCGCTATTGGCCACAAGCCCAATACTGATTTGTTCAAGGACGTGTTGGAAATGGAAGCGTCCGGATACCTCGTTACGAAACCAGACAGTACCTACACAAACGTGCCTGGCGTGTTCGCTTGCGGCGACGCGCAAGACAAGACATATCGTCAGGCAATAACAGCGGCGGGAAGCGGATGCATGGCGGCCATTGACGCTACAAGATGGCTGGAACAGCAGGCATAAACGTTTGCACGTTCAACCTTGCGACTGGTTCGCGCCGTTTGTGACTGGATGCAATGGGACTTACATCTTCAAAGCTTTCCGCGCGACAAATGGCGCCCTTGTGCCGAGAACTCGCCACGACCTACAATGCCGGCATACCGCTGCTGCAAGCGTTGCGTCTGGCAGCGGAACATGTCGGTTCACTTAAAACGCGGCAAATGCTAAACCGGATTGAGGCGGCCATTCAGAACGGGGCTACACTGTCGCGCGCAGCGCGAGCGGAACACAAACTGTTGCCTGAAATGTTTATCGAAGTGGTTGCGGCGGGTGAGATGGGCGGTAGTCTGGATGCGTTGTTGCGCGATTTGGCCGCCTACTATGAAAGTATAACAAAGATGCAGCGCTCGGTCATGGCGGCCATGGTTTATCCCATGCTGCAACTGCTTTCGGCATGGTTTCTGGGCACCTTTTCTCTGGGGCTCGTGCGTCATATCAGTCCGACCGCAACGGAACGTTTTGTGCTTGGCGACTACATCTCTGCGTATGCCGCGTTCCAGTTCAGAGCATTACTTGTCGCGGCAATATGCGCCGTTATCTTGATCGTGCTGGCGCGCCTGGGTATGTTGCAGCTGCCCTGGGCCCTCACGAAAACGGTTATATTCCCTTTACGCTATATCTCGAATAAATTCGCCATGGCCCGTTTTTTCCGGACACTGGCGCTGCTGATTGGTTCCGGCCTGAATATACGCGCGTGCATCGAGCGAAGCGCCGCAGTCACCCTCAACCCCTTGATAGAACGCGACCTGCTGCGCGCCGTGCCGGTCATCATGCGCGGCGGCACGCTTGTAGAAGCCTTCGCCGGATGTCGCTATATCAACCGTGTTGGCAAGGAGATGATAGCGGTGGGCGAACAAAGCGGGCGTCTCGACGCAACCTTGCGAAAGGTGGCGGAGTATCATTATGATGAGGCGGAGGCTGCGGTACAGGCCGCTACCCGCCTGCTGTTTGTCGCCATGGTGCTTGCCATGGGCGTTCTTGTAGGCGCCATCATTATCTATTTTTACGGCAGCCTGTATGGCTCTCTTTTGAACGACATCTGAATGCAGGTTTGCTAAGACAAACAACCAACGTAAATGGAGTATGAATATAGATGGGTGAAGAAGACGTTGCATTAAAAGCGTTTCGCGACGAGCCGCCGAAAGAAGAGCCCAAGGACCGCACCAAATGGGTATGGCTGGGAATTATCGTTTTGCTTGTAGCCATGGTTGCGTTCCTGTGGATGGACAGAAATCCGCGTCCCATATCCACCAGTGTGCGCGCCAGGCACATCCTCATCTCTTTCGATCCCAACGATCCAGTGGACCGCGGGCGCGCCCATGAACGTATTTCGGAGTTACGCGAACGCATCGAAGCCGGAGAAAGCTTCGAACGTCTGGCGCGTACGTATTCGGATTGCTCCGCGTCCGCGCGACGGGGCGGCGACCTGGGCTGGGCGCCGCGCGACACCTATGCCACGGCATTTGAACACTATTGCTGGGGCGCTGAAGTGGGCGCATTAAGCGATGTGGTGCAAACGCAATTCGGGTTCCACCTTATCATCGTGGAGGACCGACACATTGCCGACGCCGACTTATATGAGATAGAACTTGAGCGGCGCGCGTTCGAGGAATTGCGCGAGCAGGAAGTGGAGTAAACGTCTGCCTTTTTCTGTGACTATTGACTACGCGACTTGTGGGGACCATAGACGAAATAAGCGCGGGCGTTGAATCCAAACGGCCTTGTTGCCGGGTGATACAAGCCCCTGATAAAATTTGATCTAAAACAATAGCGCTGTAATTCTGCGCTGTAGCAGGAGAACCATCCTTGAAC
>SLFT01000322.1 GCA_007124105.1 Candidatus Hydrogenedentota bacterium
CCGGGAGGATACAGATCGGTTACGATATAGCCCAGGGGTGTTGAGAATTCCTCTTCTCCTTCATTCACAGCCACAGCCTCAAGCCGCGGCCAGGCATCAATTCTTACCCGTCCGGCGGCGGCTGTGGGAGCGCGCATTTCATAGCTGAACTCAAATTCATCATTGGTCTCGAAGTCATCGGGAAAACCACCCTGTATATTGATCGAAAAATCATGGGAATTACCCGCAACAGGCCTTGTATACGCAACCCTCCCGCTGGGGTCGTCAAATCCAACAAACACCAAGTCGTCAGGAAAAGGGCTAAACAATTCGGAAATCTGGATATATGTGTAGACACCGTTCGCCTCGAGAACGCCCTTGATGCGCCAGGTTACACGCAGCACCTCACCGGCTTGATATTCCCAGTCCTCAACCCAACGCGTTAAGACGGGATTGTACGGCGCGGATGCGGCGGCATTGCCGCCTGAAAACACCAGTACAAGCAACATCATCAACACAGGGCGCCATTGACGCGCACATTTGTTATACCGTTTCTTTTGCATGGTTCTTGCCTTTGCCTGTTAGACGGGGTTCAATTGTTCCGCATGGCGCATACTTGTGGCCTGATCCATTCCAGTCATACCACAAACAAACGTATTCACAACACAAGCATACCCATTCGAAAAACACCACAGATAGAATATACCACATATTTCGGTTCAAAAGGCAACAAAGTTTTTCTATCCCCGGGCCGGCGCTTGACTTTTTGTTATTCATGTTACACAATTCGGCGTCTGTTGTCTGTCGCTTTATACATCAAAGGAGTTTTTACGCCGTCTTTATGAGTAGTTTTTTATCAACATTGAACGAACCGCAACGTTGCGCCGTAGCCGCCACCGGGGGACCTGTGCTTGTGCTGGCCGGCGCCGGCAGCGGCAAGACCCGGGTGATTACCCGCCGGATCGCCCATCTTATCGCGTCCAAATGCGCAGCGCCCGAACAGGTGCTTGCGGTAACATTCACCAACAAAGCCGCGGAAGAGATGCGCGCGCGGGTGGCCGAGCTTGTGGGCGCGACGGCGGCGCAAACGATTACCATATCAACATTTCACGCCTATTGTCTGCGTGTATTGCGGCGTGACATCGAGCATCTGGGCTACCGCAAGAACTTTACCATTTACACGGAAAGCGACGCGCGCGCGTTGTTGCGCCGGGTGACAGATGAACTTGGCGAGCGTCGCGACCGGTTCAGCCCCGCGCTGTTTCACAGCGCCATCAGCCTGCGTAAGAACGCGGGCGAGACGCCGGAGTCGTTAAAGAAACGTCCGCTGCGCACGGCTACCGAGGAGAAATACGAAACGCGTCTGGGCGATGTTTATGAGCGGTATCAATCGGCGTTGCGCGCCGCAAACAGCCTCGATTTCGACGATTTATTGCTACACACGCTGCATTTGTGGCGCGCCCATCCCGAAGCGCTTGCGCGGGCGCGCGGCCAGTTCCAGTACATCATGGTGGACGAATACCAGGATACGAACCGGCTGCAATATGAGTTGCTGACCTTGTTGAGCGCGGAACACCGCAACCTGTGCGTCGTGGGCGACGACGACCAGAGCATTTATGGATGGCGCGGCGCGCAGGCGCGCAATATCCTGGACTTCGAGAAAGATTATCCCGAGGCGACCATCATCACCCTCGAGCAGAATTATCGCTCTACCACCACCATATTGGACGCGGCCAACGCTGTAATCCAGAAGAACACGGCGCGCCGACCCAAAAAACTCTGGTCGGCGCTGGGCAAGGGCCGCGCGCTGGACTGGTTTGTTGTGGCAGACGAAGAAGCGGAGGCGCGCGAGGCGACGTCCTGGTTACAGCACGTGATGCGCCGCACAGGCGCGGGCTATGGTGATTTTGCCGTTTTATATCGCTCGAATATACAGTCGCGTCCCTTCGAACTGGCATTCCGCCAGGCGGGCATCCCGTACGTGGTGATTGGCGGACAGGACTTCTTCGAACGGGCAGAGGTTAAGGACATCATTTCATACCTGAAGGTCATGGCCAACCCACGCGACGAGGCGGCGTTGTTGCGTATCGTCAATATGCCCCGTCGCGGCATTGGCGACGGGTTGTTGCACCAGGCCCATGATTTATGCCGCGCCGAACGGTGCTCCGTGGGCAAGGCGCTTTGGCTGTTGCTCGAGCGGGGCGCAATTTCCGGACGCAGCGCGCACGGCGTTCGCGCCTTTTTGCGTTTGTTAACGACGTATCGGAAGCGGTTTCGGGAACCAGGCGCTCCCTTGCGCGCCACAACCCAGGAACTTATCGGCGCCATTCACTACGCGGACGAAATAGACCGTATGAGCAAGAGCCGCGAGCAGGCCATGATGCGCCTGGAAAATGTGGAGTTGGTATTACAGGCTATCGAACAGTATGAGAACGAGTTTGTGCGTCCATCGCTTTCCGGCTTTCTGGATCAGACCCATCTGGACAGCAATTCCGCCGGCGATTCGAAGCAGCGGGATACGGGCGCAGCAGCGCGGCTCATGACCATTCACAGCGCCAAAGGCCTCGAATTTCCGTTCGTGTTTATTGTCGGGCTCGAGGACGGCCTGCTGCCGCATGAGCAAAGCGCCAAGGAGGGCAACCTCGAAGAGGAGCGCCGCCTGTTTTACGTGGCGCTCACGCGTGGACGCAGGCACGTTTCCCTGTTCGAGTGCCTGTCTCGCACGCGTAACGGACGTGAACGCCCCTGTAAAACCAGCCGTTTCCTGGCAGAGATTCCGGAAACGCTGGTGAAGAAACACATTCGCGCCGCGCCGGAGATGATGGCCCACAGCGCGCCGAAGTCACCGCGAGCATAGAAGCGCAAACGTCATGTACCCGGTCGAATTTTGACACGCCGCCGATGGATACGCTAGGCTAACCAGTGAATCGCGTCGCTGTAACGTATACGCGGCGCACTTCGTTACTATAATGATTACAATGCAGGAGGAAATGCTGTCATGTTGCGATATATGGTAACCGCAACAGCACTGAGCGCACTGCTGGTGCTGTCGGGATGCAATACCCTGTCCGGAGAGCCCACAATAACCCGGGCAGCCATCAACCCGAAAGTCTTGGAGCCAGGGTCATCCGCTGTGATAACGCTCACTGTGAATGACCGCCACAACGCTATCGAACGCATAGAAGGCGTTGTACTGGAAGACCCGCGCATTGCGTTCCGACTGCGCGACGATGGTCAGCCGCCGGACGAACAAGCAGAAGACGGTGTGTGGTCCATGCAGGTGGATGTGCCGTTCCAGGCGCCGCCCGGACAGTTCCGTCTCGAATTTACCGCCTTTGGTCCTGACGGAATGCCCGTATCCGTACGGGATGATCAAGGGCGGGTAGTTCCATTAAAGGAGACGGTGCCAATAATTATTCAATATCCAGCTGAATAGTTTTTATGTTTTGTCGAAGTATCGCCATACTTGTTATTGTCATCAGCGTAAGTGCGCATGGGGAACCGCCGAATCTGGTATTGTTGTCCGTGGACACATTGCGCGCCGATTTCCTGGGGTGCTACGGATGCAAATGGGATATTTCCCCGAACATTGACGCGCTGGCGGAAAAGTCGCTGGTGTTTGACGACGCCCAGTGTGAAACCCCTTTGACGGGGCCTTCCTTTGCCGCCATGTTTACGTCGCGCTATCCACGCATGGTCGGCGCCACACGCAACGGTATGCGTGTTTCAGACGATGTTCCGCTGGTTGCCGAACGGATACGCGATGCCGGCTATCATACCTTTGCCGCGCAGAGCAATTGGACGTTACGCGGACGTCTCAGCGGTTTAGACCGCGGCTTCGACGTCTACGACGAATCCTTTGGCCAGCGCCGCTGGGGCTTTTACAAAGGAGAGCGCCGCGCCGAGGAACTGGCCCACGCCGCACTGGAATTGCTCGAACAACGTCCTGAGGATAAGCCTTTCTTTGCATGGATACATTTTACTGATCCGCACGCGCCATACCGTCACCGCCGCGGATTTGGCCCCGTATCAGGAAACTTTTACCGGATGGAACGAGACGAGCGTGTGCGCATACGATACGCCTCCGAGGTTGCCTATACCGATTACCATATTGGCAAGGTACTCGAAGCGCTGCCCGAGAATACCATCATCGTATTTGTGGCGGACCATGGCGAGAGCCTTTACGAGCATGGCTATTTGGGACACGGCCGCAACATCCATAGTCCGTCCATGCATGTGCCGTTGATGGTGCGCGCGCCCCAGGCAACGCCGGGCCGCAGCAGTGCGCCCGTACAGGCGCTGGACATTGGCCCTACCTTGCTGGGTCTGCTTGGAATCGCGGCATTGCCTGGCATGCTTGGACGCGACATTATCAACAACGACATACCAGCGGACCGTCCCCGGTTCATGGAGACCTACGGCGGCGCCGTACCCCGCCTCCCGGGGGCGAAACAATTCCTGCGCGAGACATCGCCCCGCTATCAGGGCGTTATTCAGGACGGATACAAACTGATCCGTCCGGCAAATCGCCCACCCATGCTCTTTCATGTATCTGAAGACCCCGGTGAAAACCGGAATGTCATTGCCCACAACCCCACATTACACGACGCATTGGCAGCGTTGCTTGATTTGTGGGAAGAAACCCATCCCCCGGGCGAGGAAAACCTTGTGGACCTTACCGACGAGGATATGGAGGCGCTGGAGAGCCTCGGCTATATTCAGTAAAGTACGGGAACGGACTTGCTGTACAGTACCCCAAACCCTTGTCGGCCAGGCCAGGCAACGCGTTTATGCGTAAGCCGCTTCAATCAGATTTGCCGAGATGCGGCCTGACTCATAAATAGTTGGCAAACCGCTGCCTGGATGGGTTCCGCCGCCAACCAGATAACAGTTTGCGACATCCTCGAAGCGGTTGCGTGGCCGGAAATAAAGCATTTGATTCAAGGTATGAGCGAGATTAAAAGTAGCGCCAAAATAGACGTCACGCGTTTCCCAGTCCGTCGGCGTAATAATCTTTTCCACCTCGATATGGCTGTCAATATCTGTCATGGACGTACGCGCCTTGATTAAGGCAAGGATGCGTTCGCGCATGGGCGCGCGCTCCCGCTCCCAGTCCACGCCGCCGGTAGTATTTGGCGCAGGCACAAGCACATATATGGCCGACTTGCCTTCCGGCGCCAGGGTGGGATCGGAGACGCCGGCGTTGCGCACATAGAAGGAGCAATCTGGGGACAGCCGTTTGTGGCGGGTAATATCGTCAATATTCGCTTGATAATCATCAG
>SLFT01000095.1 GCA_007124105.1 Candidatus Hydrogenedentota bacterium
TCACGCCCAATTCATCCCAGTCGTCCCAGTCATCCCAACCGTCTCCATCGGATTCTGCGGCCACTTCCACTTCAAAATCCGTAACGGCAATAGCCTGCGCGTTTGCGTAGAGTACGCCTTTCACGGTCACTACCTTGTCCGCGTGGGCATCGCCTTTCATGAGATCGGCAGCGGCGTCCGCCGGGAGATAGTGGAGCAGTTTCCCCGCATATCCCTCGATGGCGTTGCCGTCGGCGCCCAGCACTTCTTTTATCTTTAGCGCGTTGGTGTCGGCGGCAGGGGCATCATCGCCGCACAACGTCTTGACGAGATTAACGTTTCTTCCCGTGACCTCGACGGGGACGCCGTCCCCTTCGCCATAGGCGACCGTCATTGAAAGCATGAACACCACCAGGACGCCTGCTGCGGCAAAACTACATTTTTTCATCAGTCTTTCCTTTCTTGTTTATTACTTGACTTTTCTTTTATGGTCATGAAAGCCTTTTCAAGGCTCCTGAAAACTGGACGAGTTTACATGGGATATTATTCATTTATCTCGGGCGCAGGCCATATTCCGGAAAATGCTTCCGTTGCTGGGCCTTGTTGATAAACGCAGCCACCTGCCGCCCACTCAATAACGAGCTCACCATGGACAAGGTGAACAGCGACCCGTCGGTTTACGCGTTCGGTCACCATACACGCCAATGCTGCGCCGCACGAACCGCTCCCGCTGGCCATGGTCACGCCGCTGCCGCGCTCCCAAATGCGCATCACAATATTCTCGTCATCAACGATACTTACAAACTCAACGTTTGTGCGTTCCGGGAAGGACGGATGCGTTTCAATCTTCGGGCCAATGTCGCAGAGGTCAATGGCGGTTGCGTCCTCTACGAATACGACGGCGTGTGGATTGCCAATGTTAACACAGGTTACCCGAAACTGGCGTCCATCCGCAAGCTGCAGCGGCTCTTCCACTACATTTCCCGGCGCTCCGAGCATTGGTATCTGGGCGCGTTCAAATTTTGGAGAACCCATGTTCGAACGTACGGAAACGACTTTGTCGTGTTCAGTTGTTAATTGGACGCGGTTCGGGCCCGCCAAGGTTTCAATAACAAAGTCAGTCTCATTGGTCATGCCACGTTCGTAAACATACTTTGCAAAACAGCGGATGCCGTTTCCGCAAGTTTCCGCTTCACTGCCGTCCGCGTTAAAGATTCTCATGCGGAAAGGATATTCCGCCCCCGGCATGACAAGAATAATGCCGTCGGCGCCGACGCCGAGATGACGATGACTCATCGTGCGCGAGAGCGCTTCAGGGTTTTTAATAGCCGATTGCGTCACGTCAATAAACAAATAATCATTGCCTAGACCATGCAGTTTTGTAAAATGAATGCTCACGTTTTCTTAATCCTTTTGACGGCGATAATGCCAACGCTGTATGCCGTCTTCAACCAGCAGCGCAATCAGTTCGTTATACGAAATGCCCTCGACTGCCGCAGCCTGGGGAAACAGCGACGTTTCGGTAAGTCCTGGCACTGTGTTGGTTTCCAGCCAAACGGGGCCATTGTCATCAATGATAAAGTCACTTCTGCCCCAGCCTGTGCAGCCCAATGCATTGTGGGTGTTCACAGCGGCTTCCTGCACAGCATGAGCCAGATGTGCGCCAATACGGGCGGGTGTTATTTCAGCGGAGGCGCCTGGCGTGTATTTAGAGTAATAGTCGAAAAACGCGGAAGTATTCGGTCGTATTTCAGTTACTGGCAATGCGCGACAGCCGTGGGTCTCGAATGTATCCAACACCGAACAGGTGACTTCAAGACCCTGTACGTATGCTTCGATCATGGCCACGTCTTCGAGGGTGATAACTTCGTTCATGTCCCGAACGAAGTCATGTTCATTTTGCGGGATGGCCATGCCGCAACTCGAACCCTGACTGGGCGCTTTTATGACCGTGGGCAATCCCATTTTGTCCATGACCTGATGCGCTATGGCTGTATGGTCATTTTTCCACATTTGATGGGATACAATGAAGTGCGGCGCTGTACGGATGCCTGCAGTGGTTGCCACAGCCTTGGCGCGAACCTTGTCAATGGCAAGAGCGCTAGCTGCGCAACCGCTGCCGGTATAGGGCAGTCCGATGCAGTCGAAAAGCCCCTGAATGCGTCCGTCTTCGCCGTTTGGTCCATGAAGCGCAATGAAGACGCAGTCTGGCGACAAGCGCATTAAATGTCCCAACGCTTCCGCCGGCGATAGGGGTTCGACATCGGGAAAACGCCAGCGCCCGTCTTTGAGCAATGTTACGCCCGTAACGTCATAGCCGGACGCGGTCAGCGCCTGCATGACGCCCTGGCCGGATCGGAGCGAGACTTCATGCTCGAGGCTGACGCCGCCCATGAACACGGCGATTCGCGTTTTTTTTCTGGTCATGTTTGTTTCCTTTATGCATTAGACCCGGTACAATAGTACAGGGATTCAGCGCGCATCTCAGAACGAAAAGTTTAATCGGTGATGGGACTATATAGTGAGGGTTTGGCCGCGTTGTTGTCAAACCGAAGCTTCTGTATAATGGTAGTCGGTTTAACCGTGAAGAAACTAATTATTGCGCCCAGGGCGCTTGCATGAAGGAATATCGTTATGATGTGGGGCTCGAAAAAGAAAGAAGATTTGGTCGGAAGGCCGCGCTCGGCGCCTCCCACAAAGCAACCGGCGCCACCCGAAAAGAATACTTTGTCCCCTAAAGGCTCTGGGCAGGTTGCGCCGCAGAAAGCTGGCACGCGCTCACCGTCCGATTCCAGTGCGGTTGTACCACGAGATGAACTGCCCATGTTCCTGGTCTCCGAAGGGTATATCTCTGAGGAACAGGTGCGTAAGGCCTTAAAAACGCAGCAGGAAACGGGGATGTTCTTCGGAGAAGTGCTTGCCCAGGAGGGGGTGTTGGATAAAGAGTCGCTCGTCAGTTTTCTGGCCAAGCACTGTCGCATACCGCATATTGGTTTATTGGATTATGTGATTGATAAGTCAATACTGGAACTGATACCCGAGGAGATTTGCTGGAAATATCATCTTCTCCCTGTTGACAAACTTGGGCGCAACTTGACGATAGCGATGGTAAACCCACTGAACCAGAAAGCGCTGCAGGCAGTTCGTGATTTATATCCTGATTTGCGTGCCAAGCCGATTTTGTGCAGCCACGAGAATTTCGAAATTGTTGCGGAACGCCTGTTCGGAAAACGTGAAGGCCACGATGAGAAAACCTGGGCACAGGTTTCCGTAACCAGTGAGCCCGAGGATTCAAAGACAGAGAGTAAGGCGGCCGAACCGAGCATTGTCCCTTCTTCCGAGGGTATGTCCGAGACGAGGAGCTCCGCTGAGGCTGTATCTGTGGAAAGTGAACCTCCTGTTGAGCCGGAAGCCGCGCTACCTGGAGAAGCCGCTATATCGGAAGAAAGCGAGCCGACGATTGATCTGGCGAGCGAGCAATCCGAGCAGCCTGCCTTATCGCGGGAATCTGAACCGGTTGGCGATGTATCTGTATCGAAAGCAGAGGAAGAGGTTGATGCCGGCGCCACAACAAAGATCATGGACAACGACGGCTTGTTAGACAGCGTTTTTGGCGACGTACAGGCTGCTCCCGCTGAAGAGTCTGGCGTAGGCCAGGCGATGGCGGCGCCGCCCGAGGAGAACAGGAAGCCGCTGGAGGCGCTGATGCGTTTGTATACAGGCGCCCTGGTAAACAGCATGCATGACACGTATGAGCTTCTCGCGCGCAAAATCCATTTTTTTAATGGATTAAACCCTGAAGATGTCGCCAAGATATTTTCCCAAGGCAAGGTGATAGAGGCCAAGCCCGCTGAAATGCTTTTCAATAAGGGTGACGAGGGCGATATCATGTATGTCATACTCAATGGTCGGGTGAAAATCCGGGCTGGTACAAAGCAGATAGCTATCTTACAGACTGGCGATATTTTTGGTGAAATGGCGTTGGTTAGTGATGCGCCTCGAAGCGCGGCAGCGATAACCGTAACCCAATCCAACCTGTTAAGGCTGAGCTTCGACGATATCCGAAATAATCTTCCGCCCCATGTCGCGACGCAGCTGTTGGTCAATATTATTGTGACTTTGGCGGAACGTCTGCGATTGGCTAACCAGGCATGAAGCGTTCGGATGTTTTTTCTGAAGGCCAATGAAAAAGAATCAGGACTTCATAAATGTCTATCATCAGGAAATGGCAGAGAAATTTCTATATGTCTGGTGTGGATGACCGCTGGTGGGCGGACCAGATAAAGCGCACCGTTTGCCGACCTGTTCCCGCTTTTCCGCGTATGGTGCAGATACAGACGCGTACAGGATGTAATGCCGCTTGCCTGTTCTGTCCGCATCCTGACGCATATCCAAAACTACCAAAAGGCGAGATGACGGACGCGCTGTTTGAAAAAATTGTGGACGAGATTGCGCTACACAACGCAACAAAACGGATCAGCCCGTATCTGATGAACGAGCCGTTCCTGGACAAGTCCATTCTCGATAGGGCGCGTCACATCAGGGAGCGTGTGCCGCGGGCGCGCATTGTACTCACGACTAACGGGAGTTTGTTGACCGAAGCGGTGGTGGACAATCTTGTACAAGACAACCCGTTGCGCGCATTGTATATCTCGATGCAAGGCATCGAAAAAGCGGCCTATGAAGCGTCTATGCGCGGCGCTATGGTCTTTGAAAAGACCATGGAGAATGTCGAGCGCCTTATCGAGAAACGCGATCGCCACGCCCCGGACTTAAAAATTGTGGTTACCATGATCAAAACCAATCGTATTGACGCTGACAAAGCTGTTGCTCACTGGCGATCACGGGGTATTGAATCAAAATACACCAAACTGGAAAACCGCGGTGGCAATAACGCCGCGTTTGAGGCATTGAACACGGGCGATAAGCGTGTTTTTCGGGATTGTGTGCGGTTGTTAAAAAACGCATACATACTTTTCAACGGCGACATGGTGCTGTGTTGCACCGACTATTATAAGACAATGGTGCTAGGCAATGTCGCAAGCACCAGCATTTCAGATGTGTGGAACTCAGAGTACGCACAGTCAATAAGACGCGATTTTCTGCGTGGCGACTTGGATGCCAACCCGCTTTGTGCGGCGTGTTATGTTTCAACAATATCTTGAAGGCTGACGTCTAGTGACGCAGTGATTGTGTCGTAAGTGAAATCACGATTTCCCCGATTCGAGTCCTTCGCGTCTGAACGCCTGCCCCCCGTGCGGCCA
>SLFT01000210.1 GCA_007124105.1 Candidatus Hydrogenedentota bacterium
AAGGCGAGGCGCCTGGTCACGTCGTCGAAAAACTCACTTCGACCTTCAACAAATATCCTTTATTGAGATTACCGATTCTACCTTAATGCAATCGGGTACTTTTCAGAAGAACTTTCGCAACGCCGACGGAAGCCCAAGGCGCGCTAAAGTAAAGATTAACGTGGGGAAACTCAGCGATGAAATAGTTCATGTCGTCGAGCTTTAAATATGCGCGGTGGCAAATGCGACACAGAAGCGGATTATCACCCACCAGGCAGGCGTGGTCGCCTGTATCACCCACGGATTTCTCGCCACAATGATTTGTATTCTTCGTTGGCAACTGTCTACCTGCGTTATTGTTTTTTTATGTGGCCCAACGGGCCGCTTCAGGGCGCAAGCATACCCCATGCATCCAGCCGCTCACTTCCAAAGCATAGTAGGCAGTTATACACACCGGGTTGACCCAGCTATTTCGGCGGATTAAGAAAGATTGAAGCAATGAGCCTTACAAAAGAAGAACAGGCGCTGCTCGCTTCTGTGGAAGCAGGAGAATGGCGTCAGACGCCGAATATCCGCAACGATATGGAAAAATACCAGGCATCAGCGAAGGCATCGCAGCGAAAGGACAAACGGGTCAATATCCGCATGACGGAAAGGGACCTGACGCAATTCAAACGCAAGGCCGCCGAAGAGGGCCTGCCCTATCAGACCCTGATTGCAAGCGTGTTACACAAATATATCAACGGTATGTTGTCGGGATAACACAAACATTGGATTTCGAGGATAACAAAACAAGCCTTATCGTGTGATTTGGCGTCTCGTGTCTCCGAAATTAATCGCCGCCGCATCGTCTTGCCGGTTTGTATTTCTGCCCCTTATGGTGGTAGATTAGTGGGCGCGATTTTCTTTGCGCATTTCATGAACCACGGGAATAAAGGAGCAAACACCTTATGAACGTAAAAGCGATTGCCGAACAAGCGATGGAACAGGGCAAAGGCATCCTGCGGTTGACGCCGACATGGGTGCCTCGCGTTTTTTGTGTTCCGGGACGACGCATCAAGTTGCATCCGGACGATTACTACGCCCTTGGCGGCGAGCGCGGCGGCATTGACGAGCGCTGGTTCTCCTCGACCACGCCCGCCGACAACGGACCATTGACGAGCAAGAACGAGGGGTTGAGCCATATCGCCTTTGAAGACGGCGGCAAGGTCGAGCAAATTCTGTTGCGCGACGCCATAGACGAACTGAAAGACCAGATTATCGGCAAGTTGTGGGCGAAATATGAACGGTGGCCCATGTACTCGAAGTTTTTCGACAACCAGGGCGCGCTGCCCTTCCATATCCACCATGACGACGACCACGCGGCGCGGGTAAACGCGCTTGGCAAGCCTGAAGCCTATTATTTCCCGCCCCAGTTTAACAATCACGGCGGCGACTTTCCCTATACCTTTTTCGGCATCCAGCCGGGCGTCACCAAGGAAGAAGTGCTGGAGGCGTTGCGCGCTTTTACCAAGGGCGACAACCGAATCACCGATCTGTCGGCGGCATACCATCTTACGCCTGGCACGGGCTGGAACGTGCCGCCCGGCACATTGCACGCGCCCGGCAGCCTGTGTACCTACGAGCCGCAAAAGGCGTCCGATGTGTTCGCCATGTACGAGTCGGTGGTGCATAACCAGGTGCTTGATGAGGAACTGCTGTGGAAGGATTCGCCGAAGGCGGAGGTTGGCAACCACGAATACCTGCTGGACGTTATTGACTGGGAAGGCAACACCGATCCCATGTTCCGCGAGAAACATTTCATGGCGCCCATCTACGTGAACGATGTGGAAGCCATGCGCGCCGAGGGCTACGAAGAAAAATGGATTTGTTATCTATCCCGCGATTTCAGCGCCAAGGAACTGACCGTGCTGCCCGGCGCCACGGCAACCATCAAAGACGGCGGCGCCTATGGCCTGTATGTCATCCAGGGGCACGGCAGCATGGGCGCGTGGGATATAGAATCGCCGGCCCTGATCCGTTACGGCCAGCTTACGTATGACGAATACTTCGTTTCCGAATCCGCCGCGAAGGCGGGCGTCGCCATTACGAACCCGAGCAAGTCGGATCCTATAGTCATGCTGAAACATTTTGGTCCCGATGCGCATGACAACATGCCATTGCCCATCGCGTAAAAACAAGGAGGAGCAACAACATGTCAGAGACAGCGAATAACTTTCCGAAATTGCACAACGCCGCCTGGCCGGGCATGGTCGGCAAGGGCGACGACAGCGAACCGCCCATCAGTCTGGAGAAGATGTTGGACATGACGGCGGCCGCCGAGGTGGACGGCGTGAAGTTCGACGGCGTTGACCTGTTCCTGGCCGAACCGCACATCAGTATTGATATTGATGAGCGCGGCCTGTCGGCGCTGGCGGACGGCATCAAGGGTCGCGGCCTGCAAGTCGGGTCTCTCGTGGCGCCGGTCTGGGAACCCACGGGCGGCGGTTCCGCCACCGATGAAGGCGAAGGCCGCAAGCGTTTCCTCGAGCAAGTGCGCAAGGCGTGCAGCATCGGCATGGAACTGAAAAACCTGGGGGTTCGTCTCTACGGCTCGATACGGGTTGATTCCGCTGTTGACCCGGGGACATGGTCGGCGGACCCCGAGAAAAACCAGGAGCGCATTGCCGAAACGTTTCGGCAAGCCTGTGATATTGCCGCGGAATACGGCGAACAGCTTGTCGCCGAAGGCGAAGTGTGCTGGGGCGGCATGCACAGTTGGCGGCGCATGGCGCAATTGTTGAAGATGGTAAATCAACCCAAGGTGTTCGGCTTCCAGGCGGACATGGCGCATACGTTGCTGTACCTGCTGGGAACAAACGCGCCCGAGGATGCGCTGCTTCCCCAGGACTTCGACTGGAGCGACACAGCGACGTTTGACGCCGCCTATAAGCAGATGACCGACGCGTTGCGCCCCTGGACGCTTGACTTTCATGTCGCGCAAAACGACGCCACAGTGAAGGGTTCGGGCAGCCATGACAAAACCGGACGCCACTGCCTGCCGAAAGACCCGAATGGAAAACTGGACATTACGAAATACGCCGGCTACTGGCTTCGCGAAGAAGACGGCGTTGCCAGAAAGAAAATACGTCACCTGTGTTGGGACGGCTGCATGTTCCCCAACGAAACGCTGTTGAATCCACAGACGTGGAACGACATCCTCGCCGCCATGATTGCCATTCGCGACGCGCACGGCTGGCGGGAATAAGAAAGGAACGCTATAATGACAGACCTAAGAATTGGATTGATCGGCTATGGCTTCATGGGCCGCGCCCACAGCAACGCCTATAAACATGTATCCAGTTTCTTCCCTGAGCTGCAATATAAACCTGTCTTGCAGGCTGTTTGCGGCAGGAACAAAGAAAACGCTTCCGCTTTTGCCGACCAATGGGGGTACGCATCGGTGGAGACGGATTATAACGCGCTGCTGGACCGTGACGATATTGACGCTGTGGATATTTGTGTGCCCAATGACCGGCACCGCGAGATAGCGCTGGCCGCCGCAGCCAAGGGCAAGATGATCCTCTGCGAGAAGCCGTTGGCCATGAACACCGCCGAATCCGAAGAAATGGCCGACGCCGTGGAGAAAGCGGGCGTAGCGAACACCGTCTGGTACAACTACCGGCGGGTGCCCGCGGTATCGCTGGCCAAGGCCATTATAGACTCAGGCAAACTCGGAAAAATTTACCATTACCGATCGAACTTCCTGCAGGACTGGTGCATTTCGGAAGACGTGCCCCAGGGCGGCGCGTCAACGTGGCGGCTGGAAGCGGCGTCTGCCGGCTCCGGCGTGACCGGCGACCTGCTCGCGCATTGTATTGACACCGCGCTGTGGTTGAACGGCGGCGTGGCCAATGTCACCGCGATGACAGAAACCTTTGTAAAAGAGCGCATGCATGTTGAAACAGGCAAGAAAGAAGCCGTCGGTATTGACGACGCTTGCGCGTTCCTGTGCCATTTCAAAAACGGGTCATTGGGCCTGTTCGAGTCCACGCGCTACGCCTGCGGCTACAAGGCGTTATATACGCTTGAGATCAACGGCGCAAACGCGTCCATCCGCTGGGACCTGCATGATCTGCATCGCCTGGAATACTTCGATCACGACGATGACGGCCCGGTGCGTGGTTGGCACTCGATTCACGTGAGCGATCATGGCGGCGATCACCCCTACATGGAACGATGGTGGGTGCCGGGATTGCAGATTGGCTATGAGCATTCCTTTATCCATCAGTGCGCGGACTTCCTGGCCGCCCTCGAGAAGAATGAAGCGTGCGCGCCCACATTCCGTGACGCTGTTGAAACGCAGAAGGTTTGCGACGCCGTGTTAAAGAGCGCGAGCGAGAAAAGCTGGATTGAGATTTGACCGTTGCCATAGCGCGGCCAACACCACTTCGCTGCGCTGAAACCTTGGTTTATCGGCGGCTGTCTAAAGTTGTTGGACGCTGTCAGGCAATGCCGCGCCCATAGTTGCGTTGATTACATTGAAGCGGTAAGGTCCGTGCGCGGCTGACGTTAACTTTCGCTGCCCAGACGCAGACGCAGACGCAAGTAACGATTAACCGCGCCAGATAGATACATTGTTTCTTGCTTTTTCGTTTTGTATGAACCCCCAGAGATAGGAAATGCCTGATATGTTTCGCTTATTTGTTGCTATATTGGCAGGAGCGTTGTTGTTTGCCGGCGCCGTTGGCGCGGAAGACGTTATCCTCGACCCAGATATTGATGGCGCAATCGCCGCCGTACACGGCGATCCCGCCGCGCGTGAGGCGCTCGAGGCAGAATGCATCGCCGTGCTTTCCGCCGACACGCCCTATACCGAGTTGTATCCCGCCATACGAATACTGACCGCCATTGCGAGCGAAAAAAGCGTCGCGCCCCTGGCGGCGCTGCTTGATGATGCGAACGTATCGCATCATGCGCGGTATGTTTTGGAGACCGTGCCATACGAAGCGGCCGGACAGGCCCTGCGCGACGCGCTTGCGACAACAACGGGCGCGCAACGACTTGGCGTGATCGCCTCGGTCGCTTACCGACGCGACGGCGCGGCCGTGCCGGCCCTTGCCGCGCTGCTTGATGACGCGGATATGGAAACGGCCGTAAGCGCCGCCTACACACTGGGACATATCGCATCGCCGGAAGCCCTACAGGCGTTGCGCAAGTTGAAAGACCAGGAGAACCCGGAACTGCGTCTCGCCGGCGCAAAGGGAACGCTCGCGGCGGC
>SLFT01000056.1 GCA_007124105.1 Candidatus Hydrogenedentota bacterium
CGCATCATTCACAAACCATTGTCTGAACCGATACGCTGCCGTCGGTTCCGCCTGAAGGGTTACAATTGTGCCCACTGGGACAATTAGAGTGCCGTCCATAAGGATCATATCTGATTCATCGCCGATACGGTAATACACTGCCCCGCTGTCCAGCGGCGATATATCAACAGTCAGCGTCGCATCGGCAGCGTTGTGACTTTCGGCGTCGTGTGTCTTCGATAGGCTTTTCATTTCGGCCCGGCCGTTATTGTCCAACAGTGCCCCGCCAACAGGCAGCGCTGCGAGGAATAGTACAACCATGCTGGAAATACAGATTGTCATTGACCGCGTGAAAAAAAATCTCATGCGTTTCTCCTTGTATACATAAGGCAGACGCGATACCTGCGATGGACTGGCAAGGCGACGCTCCAGCGCTTACGCCATAGTTTCGACCAGGAGCAGGTAAGCGGCGAACTGATATATCCTGTAAGATACCATAAACACAGGGTAAGGTTGCATTTTTGCGCGACGCGGCGGCACACTAGACATCAAGCAAAGAAAATATGCTATATTTAGGCCATATCGCTCTGGAATAGCCAAAAGACAGAAGAAACCTCGACAGGGTTAAATTGCAGGCAGCATGTCCAAAGAAATCGTGCTTGTTATCATTGGACATACAAAATGGGCGATATACAAATAGCCAGAGATACAGGATTATGCCAGTTTCACTCCGAGACGCCAAAAGTGTTCCTTCATGCAGCCAGGCGCACGTATTTCGAGATGTGTCGCATCGCGGGCTCCTTTTCGGCGGTATTTTCTTCGCCCTGTTGGCGTCGTATTGCGCCTTGCCCAAGGAATCCGGGGTCAACTGGGGCGCAGTCCTGGCGCCTGGCGCATTGGCCTTGTGGCTGCTTGCCTGGGGGGTGTGGCGTTGCGTTTACCGGACAGGCGACCGATGGCTGCTGACTGCGGCCGCCGAGGGTCTTTATATGAACCTGGGATACGTGGAAGGGTATCCGGTTCACCATGACAAAGCACCGGCGCTGTTTGTACCACGCGAGGCTATCCGCGCCGCAGGTCGTGTGCGCGAGATTTTGCGCCTGCCCCATCGTTTTGGCGCAACCCGACATCATGTTGGTTGTTTGGACATTGTGCTTGAACACCCTGTGTCGGAGCAGGTGCAGAAAGAAGTGGCGCGTTATCAAGAACGCTGTGCCGAAGCGGGTAAATCCGGCCCTTTTCCAGTTCGGATTATCACGCCCGCACTAGTGCGTTTATGCTGGAGCGCCATACGCCCGGATGAGACGGAAGCGTTGCGTTGTCTGGCGTCGTTGTGTCCCGTAATCCCCGACCGACAGGTTGCTTTTCCCCAATGGGATGCCCTGAACGCCCGGCAGCGGGACATTTTCCTGGACGAGTTGTGGGTGATGGGTATGCGTGAGGAGGCGTTATTTCTTGCGCGTATGCATCTGGGCGTTTCCATAAAAACGGCCAGCGCAATCATGGAGGCGCGTTTTCAAGATATCGAAACAGCGGAAGGGGCGTAACCTGGTGAAATATCCGGGGTAAGCAATGCGGTGGGCGCGTTTTGTTACACGCACTCAATCAAACAACGCTTCCACAAATTGCCGCGCGTCAAAAGGCTGTAAATCATCCACACCTTCGCCCACGCCGATGAGTTTGATGGGGATGCCGAGCTGCTTATGGATAGCGACGGCCATGCCGCCTTTAGCGGTGCCGTCCAGCTTGGTCAATACAATGCCTGTGACCGCCAGCGCATCGGTAAATTGTTGCGCCTGTTGCAATCCGTTCTGGCCCGTGGTGGCGTCGAGAACCAACAGCACTTCATGGGGCGCGCCGGGCAGGCGTTTACCGACAACTCGCTGCACCTTTTTCAGCTCTTCCATCAGATTCACCTTGGTATGCAGGCGTCCCGCCGTATCAATGATCACGTTGTCGCTGTTGCGCGCGATGGCGGCGTCAATTGTGTCATAGGCAACCGCGCCCGGGTCAGCGCCTTCCTGGTGATGAATGATGTCGGCCTTGGCGCGTTCGGCCCAGATGCTGAGCTGTTCCAGCGCCGCCGCGCGAAACGTATCCGCGGCGCCCAGCAATACCTTGCGCCCCTGGCCGGCCAGTTTGAAGGCGATCTTGCCGGCGGTAGTGGTTTTGCCCGAGCCGTTGACGCCGGCAATGAGCATAACATGGGGGGCGCCTTCGTGCCGCCACTCACTGGCGGTCGCCTCCTCGCCAAACATCAGCGCCATTTCGTCTTTCAGAAGCTGATACAGCCGTTGTGGTTCGACGATTCCTTCCGCCTTTGCGCGTACGCGCATATCTTCAATGATTTGCAAAGTTGTTGCAACGCCGATATCCGCACTGATGAGGCTTTCCTCGAGTGCGTCAAACATGCTGTCGCTTACAGGGTCGCTGCCGGAGAATATGCGCTTCACGCTGCCCAAGAGACCGGAACGTGTTTTCCCCAGCCCCTGTTTCAGTTTAGAAAAGAACCCTGTTTCAGCCATGGAAAATGCCTTTCAAAATAAGTAGAAAATACGTTAACCCGCCAACTGTAATGGGATGCCGCTGTTTCGGGTGTTAGCGCGCGAAAGTTTGCCCGGCCCCTGGTACTGGTGTTCACGTGATGCATGTGTACCGCTGCGCCTGCGCGTTTACGAATTGACAGATGCCTAGCGCAGGCCGCTGTACCGGTAGGCCACCGCTTCCACCGGTTGCCTGTTGTAGCTGGACTCGCCGCTAACCGTTACGCTGCCGTCTGCCTCTGTTGCCGCCGTACCCGAAACCGCATAATACTGCCCGTCGTAGAGAGCGCCCGCTTCATCCCAGAGAGACGTCAGTATATGTTCTTCCGGGGAAGCATGACCGCGAACCTCAACGCCGTCCCGCAACGCTGCGGTATAATGCCATACGCCGTTTTCTTCCTTGACAACCGCCGCGCCGACAAAGCGCATTGCAGTGCCCATGCGTCTGTACAAGACATAATGGCCTTCGGCTATCTGCTCCATGGGCGTTGCGCTCATAAGCGCATTGTCCGCGTCTGATTCTGTGGGGAATCGGTCTGTCAATTCTTCGTGCATGGCGTGATATCGCGTACTGTCAGGGCCTGTCCAGAACGCTTCGGGGTCGGTATATACTGTTTCCAGGCCAGTGTCCAAACCGCTGGGGTTGGTAAGTATGTTGGCGAGCCGTCCCGCATTCAAACCCAACCAAAGAACAAGCAAGATGCCAAGAATTGAGAGGCCGCTCACCACAAATGCCGACCTGTTGGCGGTTTCCTCTTCCGCTTCCAGCATCTCATCTGCCGCGATGCGCAGCATGCGTTGGTCGCGCAGGTTGTTGCCGCACATTTTGCAGATCAGCGTTCCCTCAGGGTTCACACTGCCGCATTGGCCGCAAACAGCATCCGCTTCCAGTCCTTCTTTATAGCCGGGCGTCGCAAACTCGTCTTGTTTCATCTCCAGGTTACTCTTTATTATTCAAGCAATTTATGTTACTACAGCAACTATTTTCTTGGCCCATTATGAATGACTTTGTTCGAAATATCAAGTCTTTCTCCGGTGAGCTGTCCGGGCTACTGCTGATTCATGCATCCACAACCCGCTTCCATGTATAATGCCCCGCGTTTATTACAGGGGGCGCTTCTCCGCCCGTATTATACTTGTCAAGAGTTTTCTTTCGCAATAATTCACTGCGATGATAAAAGAATGTGGGAGCGCGATGAATCAACATGAACAGTTTATGCGACGCGCCATGCAGGCCGCTGAAGAGGCGCGCGCTGCGCGCGAGGCGCCGGTGGGCTGCGTTGTCGTTCATGAGGGGCGCATTATCGGGCGCGGCTACAACCAGCGCGAAATGCTGCAAGATCCGTCTGCCCATGCGGAAATGATCGCCATTACGGCGGCGGCAACGCACTTGGGCAGTTGGCGGCTCGAGGACACACAATTGTATGTGACCTTGGAACCATGCCCCATGTGCGCGGGGGCCATCATACTCGCCCGTGTGGCGGAGGTGTATTTTGGCGCTTATGATCCCAAGGCGGGTTGTTGCGGCAGCCTGATGAACCTGCTCGAAGACAAGCGTTTTAACCACCGGCCCTTTGTACGCGGCGGTATTCTTGCCGACGAGTGCGGCGCGCTGCTGACGGATTTTTTTCGGGAGATTCGGAACGCATCGGGCAGGACACGGAACGCCGACGAGGCCGTAGACACCCCCGCCACTGAGTAACGCCCTGTTTACATGTTCCCTGCCAGTAGAGGCGAGGTACGGTTCGCGGACGCAACAGAATTCTGATGCGATACTTCCGTCAGTCTGTTCCTTGTAACTTTTCAATGAGCCGCGCCTCCACCTGGGGCGTTACATAATGGCAGACGCTTCCGCCAAAATTCACAATTTCCTTTACTTGTCGCGAACTAAGGAACAAATAGGACTCGCTTGGCATGAGGCATACAGTGTCAACATGTGGGTTCAATTTCTTATTGTTGATTGCCAGCGACAGCTCGAATTCGAAGTCCGATATGGCGCGCAGACCGCGTATTAACGCAATGGCGCCGTTATCGCGGGCATATTCCACCGTCAGACCGCGAAAATGTCGAACGCTTACGCCCGTGAGATCGGCGGTCATTTCACTAAGCATTTCCACTCGTTCTTCTACGCTGAAAAGTCCTTTCTTCTGGTCGTTGCAAGCAACCGCGACAATCACCTGGTCAAATATTGTGACGGCGCGCTTGATCAAATCCAAGTGTCCAAGCGTGGGTGGATCAAAGCTTCCAGCGTACAACGCGATACGTTCACTCATTCGTAAATTCTCCTCGAAGGGCTGCTGTCAGGGCGGACTCGTACACCCTGCGGGGCGCCACCCCGTGTTCCTTTGCCAACCGGCAACAAACATCAAATTCAGGCGCGACGCAGTGTATGGCATTGCGCTGCAGCCCCACTTTAACAGGTATTGCGCCCCACTGTGTTGTCACGGTTCGTATTTCACGCTCCAGTGTGCGGCGACGTTCCTCACGTATCCGAATGCCGAGTGTGCCGCTGTTCCTGAAAACCGCCTCCATCACGGCTTCTATCCGCTCTGAATCGCATAGTATCGTGAGACAGTGGGCGGCCCGTCCTTTCTTTGCCATGACAGGCGTGATGAAAGCGTCGCGCGCTCCGGCCTCCAATGTTGCCGGGATCAGCAGCGCGGTCAATTCAGGATTCATGTCGTCAATATTGGTTTCGAG
>SLFT01000415.1 GCA_007124105.1 Candidatus Hydrogenedentota bacterium
CGCCATCGGCGCGACCAAGCCGCGCACCTTCGAGGGCATGAATGTACCGGGATGGGATTTGAACGGCATTTACCCCGCCATGGAATTCCTGATCAGGCAAACGCGCCGGGTGCTGAACAAGGCAATCGAGGGAACGGATATTCTGGCCACGGGCAAAAAGGTGGTCGTCATCGGCGGCGGCGACACCGGTTCGGACTGTGTCGGCACCGCCATCCGCCAGGGATGCGCGTCCATACTGAACATCGAATTGTTTCCGAAACCGCCCGAAAAACGCGCCATCGAGAATCCCTGGCCGCAATGGGATTTTGTGCTGCGCACCACATCAAGCCATCAGGAAGCGCCGGATGGCGACTGTCGCCAATGGTGCGTCAATACCAAGTCCTTCGAGGACGACGGCAACGGCAATGTTTGCGCCATTAACGCAATACGCGTTGATTGGAGCGAACCAGACGCAACGGGCCGTCGCACCATGACGGAGATTCCCGGCTCTGAAATGCGCATCGAGTGCGACCTGGTGTTGCTGGCCATGGGGTTCACGCAGCCCGAAGCCGACCAATTCGCCGACGGGCTCGGCATCGAACTGGAAAAGAACCGTTTCGGACAAGCCATCAAGGCCAACAGCGACTATCAGACCAGTCACCCCAATATCTTCGCCTGCGGCGATGCGCGACGGGGCCAGTCCCTTGTCGTGTGGGCCATTCACGAAGGCCGCGAAGCCGCCCGCGCCATAGACCTCCATCTCATGGGGTACACAAATTTGCCCGCCGCAACTGGGTTCCTCTACGATGCCGCGCGACCGTGCTATGCACCGGAATAAGCGACCGCGCTTCACAAGACATCGCCTTGAAAACAGCGGGCCGGCAGGCGCAATATATGCGCAGCGGAACACCGCTTCAGAAACTGCGATAAAATACTGAGGAGCGCAATAAATGACATCGCCACTGGACGCTATCTCGGGTGAAGACGCGCGGGCCATACTTCACTCCTTGGCAGCAACGTATCCAGAAATGAAACGCGTAATTTTTGCCGAAGCAGAAGAACTCTTGAAAGATTTTGACTGCGAAGACATTGCCCTCGAGGTTTCCTTTGATCTTGATATGCTTCAGTTGGAAGACATATTGGACCCTTCCAGTACGAAACGAGCCAACTATGTCTTACCTGACGAAATGGCGGCCCAACTCTTCGAGGAAGCGTTAAGTCTGTTCGAAACGCAAATCATCCGATACGAAGAACTGGACATGCGCGAGGAGGCCAAACGATACTGCATGGGAGTGTTGCTGGGTCTCTACAGTCTTGACCAGGATTTTCAGGACCAGGAATACGTGTTCGATACCCCACGAAGATGTTTCGAACGGATAAACGAGGAGTGGCGCCAGCGCAACCCCAGCGAGCGCGACAGGAAAGACATGGAAAAATTCATTTCCCGCAAATGCCCTGATTGGGCATGATAAACGCACGCGATGATAGACAAAGGCAATGACAGGGGACAGACCGGAAACAGGGCGCTGATCTACGCTTTTTCCGGAAGGACAAGGACGAAGCAATACCTGCGGGAAATCACGAGCGCGGAATTATGCTTACAGCGCGGGCATCACATTCTTGGAAACATATTATGAGCGACATACGGGAAATTATGACGGCGGAGGACTACGACGCAGCACAATCGTATCTACAAAACATTATCGTGGTCGCGGGCGACGAGATTGCGGCGCCGCTGTCCGCTGCGTTGGCCGATTGCGCGGACCCGTTGAAGACGCTGGTGGGACTGACGCGTTTTCTGGAGCGCAGTATCAGCGCAACCACCGAAGCGGCGCTGATGCTCTCAAGTCCCCGCTATCTGCGGATGCTGACCACCTTGTTCTCGCAGGGAACACTGCTTTCCGATATTCTGTGCCGAAACCCGGAGTACGCGGCTTGGCTGTGGACTGATGCGCCGCTCGGCGCCGCACGTACACGCGATGCAATAATGGACGAGGTACGAAGCGCCTTTGAAACACGCAACAGCTTTGAGGAACGTTGCGCCTGGATGCGCCGATATACGCGCATGGAAACGTTGCGCATCGCCACGCGCGAGGTATTCCTGCATACGCCCTTCGAATCCATTGTTCAGGATATTTCCATCCTCGCGGACGGCATGCTCGAAGCCGCCTGTATCGCGGCCAGAGACCATCTCGCGCAGCGCACACCGGAACACGGTTTAACGGGTGATGCCGGGTTCTGTGTGCTTGCCATGGGCAAACTGGGCGGCCGCGAGCTTAATTTCAGTTCTGACATAGACTTGTTGTTCTTGTACAGCGCCGAGTGGAATACATCCGAAAATACGACGGAACACGATTCCGCGGAAGCCTGTTTCTGCAAAATCGGCGAATTGATTATCAAGGCCCTTTCCGAACAGACCGCCGAAGGACGCGTGTTCCGCGTGGATATGCGACTGCGTCCTTTTGGAAGAAGCGGCCCTATCGTCTCGTCACTGGAAACAGCCATTGATTATTACAGCAGCTACGGACGCGCCTGGGAACGGCAGGCCATGATCAAGGCGCGTCCCTGCGCGGGCGATATTACGCTGGGCGACACCTTTCTGGAACGCATCAGGCCGTTTGTATACCCCCGCTATTTCGATGACGCCACGCTCGAGGACATACGCGGCGTGAAACAGCAGACCGAAGCGCTCGTCGCTGACAAAGGACACACGGAGCGGGAAGTGAAACTGGGCCGGGGCGGCATTCGCGACATCGAATTTACCGTACAGATGTTGCAACTGCTCAACGGTGGACGTTGGCCGGAGGCGCGTACAGTCAATACACTGGAGGCCATCCGCGCACTGGGCGCGCGCCATCGTCTGCGTCCTTTTGAAGCGGAAACCCTCGAACATACCTACATCTTTCTGCGGCGCATTGAACACCGACTGCAAATTGAAGGCGGACTGCAAACCCATGTGCTCCCGGAAAACAGCCGTGACCTTGCCCTGCTTGCCCGCCGGCTCGGATACGAAACGGCGGAAGCGTTTATGAATGTGTACCGCGAGCGCACCGCCGCGACGCGGGCCATCCTCGAACAGTTCCTTGCCGTGAAGGGCGACGGCGCTTTATGGGTGATGGAGCTGCTTGATCCCGAATCAGCGTGCGTGACCGGGTTGGAACGGCTGCGCATGGCGGGGTTTCAAGCGCCTGAACGCGCGCGACAGGAACTGTTGTTGTTGGCAAACGGACCTGAACACGCGCCTTACACGCGCGACACAGCGCAACAGTTCGCGGGGATTACGCCGTTTCTGCTTGATGCGCTTGGACACACCCCCGATCCGGACATGTCCCTGTCCCGGTTCAGCCGCATCCTGGCGCAGTTGCCCACCCCGGCAACGTTATACAATCTGCTGCAATACAATCCTAAACTAACCCGATACTTGATCGCCATCATCGTCAACAGCGATTATCTATCGGAACTGCTGGTGCGCGACATCGGTTTGCTTGACTTGATTGGCGCGCCCGGTTACCTTGATGCGCCCTCGCCCGTGGAGGCGCTGGAAACGGAACTCGCCACCCTTGAGCAGGCCGCCGACCCGGACGCGGCGCTATACCGCCTGCGCGACGGTGAAATGCTGAAGGTTGCGTTGCGCGAACTCGTCAACGGCATTTCTGTGGCGGAGGTGGGCGACGAACTCACAAGGCTTGCTGAATTTATTCTGGCCGCGGTCGTCCGATACGCACGGGAACAGGTGGCCGCGCGATACGGCCCGGCGGCGATTTCGTTTGCGGCGCTGGCGCTGGGAAAATTCGGCGGTCGGGAAATGGGCTACGGGAGTGATCTTGACCTGGTCTTTGTGTATGACGAAGGTGATGAAGACGCGATGGACATGCCGTTATCGTACACGGAATATTTTTCCGCTGTCGCATCCTGCGTCTTGAAGACATTGAAGGAGCCGACCCGCTACGGGATTCTCTATGACGTGGATGCGCGCTTGCGCCCAGACGGCAGCAAGGGCGCATTGGCGATTCCCACACAGCGACTACGCCAATATTATCTCGAGGAAGCCCATTTCTGGGAACGCTTTGCGCTGATGAAGGCGCGAACCGTTGCCGGAGACGCCGCGTTCCGCGAGCAGGTAGACGCATCCACGCGGGATATCGCGTTCACGGCGCCGCCGGATGGAAACGCGTTGGACGCGCTGGAGTCCCTGCGCATCCAACTCGCCGGAAGCGCCGCTCCCCACGATCTCAAGCGTCGCGAAGGCGGCATTGCGGAAATAGAATTCGCGACCAGACTCCTGCAACTGCTGCATGTAAACACATGTCCCGATCTGAAACGAGGCGGCGTGTTTGCCGCGCTTGACATTCTAAAGAAGAACGGGTTTATTGCCGTGGAAGACCATGCCGCGCTAAGCGGCAGCTACGCTTTTTTCAGGCGTTTGCTGAATCGTGCCCGCATGATGCGCGGCAGTTCTTCTGCGAAGATTCCCGACACCCCGGAAACGCTTCACAGGCTCGCCGTATGCCTTGCGTTGGAAGACGATGTAATGGAGGCTGTCGAAAACCATGCGCATCAGGTGCATGACGCCTATTGCCGTATTGTCGAACAGGCGAAAAACAACTGCACATGACGTCTTCACAAACGCGCTCTGAAGAAAAAATGCGCCGCCCCCATTAACAGGGTGTGTTACAATTGATGCTGTGGGATATGCCAAACAATCCGTCTCAGGAGAACATTATCATGCAGCAACGCGCACTTACCCGCCGGTCATTCCTGTCAGCAAGCGCCGCTGGCGTTGCCAGTGCGGCATTTGGCGTTGGGTCGGCTCGCGTCGCGTCCAGGCGCCCAAAGAATATTGTCTGCATCTTGTGCGACGATATGGGCGCGGAAGAATTGGCCTGTTACGGCAACACCCTGCACAATACGCCCAACCTTGACGCGCTGGCCGCTTCCGGGACTCGCTTTGAAACCTTTTACGCCACACCCGTTTGCAGTCCCACCCGTGTTTGCCTGATGACGGGTCGTTATGGTTTCCGTACAGGTTGGTGCAATATGCGCGGACGCGGCGCGGGCGGTCCATCGCGACGGGATGTTGATCTCGCCAGGGATGAACGCAACTTCGCGCAGTTGCTTGCGCCCGAGGGATACGCCACCGGATTCGCTGGAAAATGGCAGTTAACGGGCGACCGCCTCGAAACTATGCTTTCGGACGCCGGTTTTCAGGAAAGCCTGATGTGGATTTACACCA
>SLFT01000383.1 GCA_007124105.1 Candidatus Hydrogenedentota bacterium
AGAAACGACAATAGCCGCGAAACACTCCTGTGTTTCCTTATTTCTACTATGTGGCACAGGCTTGAGGTTTGCGCGGGATATCGCAGTTCATTTGAAGAGCCTTTGTCGGGTTGGTACGGTCGTTAGTGTTTCACCTGTGCGGGGCATCTTTGGCCCGAACAGGTGAAATCAATGTGTTCAGTCATTAAGCGGCAATATCGCGTTGACGGTTCGGACAATCGCAGGTCAAATGCCTGATCCCGCGCCAAGCTGATCAATCATGGTAATCATTGGCAGGAACAACGCTATGAACAAGATCAGAACGCCAACGCCCACCACAATGGTGAAAACGGGTTGAAGCGCTTCGCCGAGGCTGGCCACGGCAATATCCACCTCCTCTTCGTAAATGTCCGCAATCTGTTCAGCAACCTGGTCTATGCGTCCCGATTCTTCTCCTGTAACAAACATATCCACCACCACCGACGGGATGACGCCGGATGCGCGCATTGGTTCCTCGAATCCGCCGCCGCTCTCAACGGAATCGCGCAGGGCCTGAATAGATTCCGCCACGGCGCGATTGTGGATGGCGTTGCGCGTTAATTCAAGGGTCGCCATCATCGAAAGGCCGCTGCGCAACAACAGACTTATGGTGCGGCACATTTCTTCTATGGCGTTCTTGTGGATGATGGGACCGACAACCGGCAGTTTCAACTTCACATAATCCGCCGCAAGACGGCGCACCGGGTTTCGGATATACCAGAAATGATAAAGCAGGAATACCACAAAAACGACCACTAACGGCGCATACCATCCGACGCGTATCCATGCCGACAACGTAATCAGTAATTGCGTACCCCACGGGGTTTCCAGGTCCGCCCGTTGAAAGAAATCCGCGAACACGGGCACCACAAAAGCGGTGATAACAAACAGGGCGGCCACACAGGCCACAACCAGCAACACCGGATAAATCATAGCGCCGCGTACGCGTTTGCGCAGCATTTCTCGTTCTTCACGATAAGTCACAAGCCGCCGCAATATGGTGGTCAACGTACCGCTTGCCTCACTGGCCTTAATAAGATTCACGAACACAGTGTCAAAATAGCGAGGGTGCCGGTCGAAAGCCTGCCACAACGCGTTGCCGCCTTCCACGTACAAGGCGATATCGTTGATAAGCCCGCGCACTGCGTGACGTTCACTGCGTTTGGCCAGTGTCTTGAGCGAACGCAGTATGGGCGTTCCCGCGTCAAGCAACATAATCATCTGCCGCAGGAACACGGTAATGTCGGTATAACGGATACTGCCTGACGCGAGGAAACCAGTGCGCGTTTTTATATTGCGTCCCTCACGCTTCACAATCTCGTCGTTCTGCCCCGGCGTGTTCTCCTCCTGCGCGTCACTTGTCAAATTAACCCGCTTAACTTGTTTGTGTCCCTTTGTCTTGCTTTCAGGTATATCTGCCATAAAACAGGTTCCTTTATACTTGCATCAGAACGTTTGCCGCGCCGACAATCCTTCGCAACAGCCCGGCATGGCGCGGCCATCATTGTCCACGGCAACCGCGGGGTGGATGAAACAAAACTCATCTTCTTTTGTCACTGTCCAGCATGATGCCTTCTTAAATCAAACTTTTCGATTCTGTGGGTGAAGCGAGGCGGAACCCACCAGAAAACGTGTTGCAGCAGAACGGTGGGCTCCGCTTCGCTTCACCTACCCTACAGTTCACTTTTGAGGTCTATTGGTAGACAGTTACATTCTTTTTTCTTCAGTGTAGACTTGAGGCGTACTTTATGCCGCATTATCTATCTCGAATATTTTAGGACGTATCTTCTTGATGTGCGCTCCAACATAAAATTTCACAGCCATTGCCGTCGCTAACCAAAACGGCTTCCACGGCATGGCGCGCCAATGTATGCATGCCCCCGGGGACAGCGCGTTGCACCATGGCCGCGCTCACCACGCGAAACACGCGCCCATCGCCTGGCCAATCGGGGGTAGAAGCAAACCGCTCTGTCCATGCTTCCTGGTCAAAAACACCCACGGACACCCGCGCTTCCGCAACATAAGCCGTGAGTTCCGTTGGCCGATACGTTTCGGGGTCGTGTCGTCCGTCATACAGCGGATATGAAAAAATATAATCAGGCGCGGGCAGTTCGTCCGCGGCCAGGGCCGCCTGAATGTGCCCCGCCGCGTTGTAGACGCCGGCGGCGGCGTAGTGCCGCGCGCGCATCCGTCTGACGCGTATGTCGCTTCCGTCAAGTTCGAGGGACATAAACCGCATATAGGATGCGCCCATCACGGAAAGCAGCGCCAACAGCGAAATAGCCAGAAATAGGGCTACGCCGTTGTCGCGTCTAAATGCGCGCCGCGCGGCAGCATTGTACGTCCCGCGCCACAGTTGCGTCGAGGCTATAGAGGAAAACAATCTATTTTTCATTCATGCATGCTTTATTATTTGTGGCTCACACGTATGGGAAACGATGCTGTTCGCGCGAGCTGTCTGTCCGGGCGGCTGCTGTCCATCACTGATACACTGACACGAACAAGCCGCGGCGGTTCAGGTTCATACCAGGACTCGCGCCATTCCATCCCATCAAAATACTGGATGCGCATACCAACGACATCAGGGGCTATAACCTGTTTGCGCGTCCGAGCGGCACTGTCAGCGTCAGGGGCAGAGACGCTCCGGGTAAGCCTGGACGCGCCGGCGTTGCGTTCGATAGCGTAATGTACTATCAATCTGTTACGTTGTCCCGTTACCGGATTCAGTATTTCAACGGGAAAGGCGAGTTGGTCGTCTTCAAAAGCGATGCGCCACAAGTGAATTTGTTCTTTCGCTTCGTTGCGTCGCCCTTGGAATTCCGCGTCGCATACTTGCGTAGACACGGCGTGATCGAAGTCATCCGCCATTGACGCAAAAACCCGCGTAGCCAGGCCATTGAGCCGCATATTGGCCTGTAACTCGTTCCAATATGCTGTCATGCGAAAAAGGCCTGTCATGCCGATAGTGGACGCCACGGACAAGACCGTCAGCACAACGGTTAATTCGAGTAGCGTAAACCCCCGTGATGTGAAAAGAAGTTCCCGTTTCATTGCGCCACCTCGTCATCGTCGGGCGCGCGGGGCGCCCTGTAACGGGCAACGCTTGAAGTTAACGCCAGTGACCGCGCCCTTCCCCGTTCCTGCCAGCCCACCGCCACGGTAACTTCGTACGCCTGCGCGTCAGGCGACGGCAGCCGTCCCCAGGCCTGCCAGTGAAGACGCCGATACAGGGATTCGTTGTACGCGTGGGTGTTCCGGTTTATCAAGGTCACATCAGGGGGCAATATGTTGCCGCTGAAGGGCGGTTCTTTGTCCGCTTCCGTAATCGCAAAGGCTGCCGTCTCGTTTGTCTCGTCAATATGCCATGCGAACGTATCCGGAGCGGCCAACAGCGCGACCAGCTGCGCCTCGGCCATTTCAGCCGCCAACAACTTGTGACGCGCTTCGTCCGCCAGTTCAAGGCTGAACCCGTACATGGCCGTCAGTCCGCCCAATGCTGCTGCAAGCACTGTCAACGCCACAATCATCTCGATGAGGGTAAACCCTTCTTGGCGCGATGTATTCCTGGACGGTATTGTATGGGCGTGTTTCATGCTTTCTTGTATCCAGAATAGTGTTGTGGATATCCTCATTAGCCTGCAAGATGGGATCAGCCCGACGAGTCAACGGCTATATACTATACAAAATCCTGTAAGATTGCAAACGATAAAAGCGTGCGAGGCGCTATACAGGCTCTTCGCCCAACAATAATCGCATTACTGCGTTCGCCTGGTGGTGCGCGGCCACGCCGACGCGCGGCGCCATCAGCCCCTGACCCGGCTGGGCTGCGGATTCACCGTCGCCGCAGAGGTACAGACCGCGGCGCACTTTGCGGGTTTGAACCCGATTGGCGCTGTCATACCCGGCCAATCCGGACGCAACAACCAGCGGCGTGTCAGGCAATGTACGCACCATTGTTTCCATGAGCATGGCCTTTTCTTCGGCTTGGTCGAAGGCTTCCACGACGACGGCGGCGGCGCGGAATATGCTCGGGATAGTTGGGGGCGCAAGCCGTACGAAATGGGGTTCGACCTGAACGCAGGGGTTTATCCGCGCCAACGTGGCGCACAGCGCGTCGGTTTTATTCATGCCGATCTGGTCTACGAAATACTGTTGTCGGTTGAGATTGCTTGGCTCCACAACATCATAATCAACAAGAATAAGCCTGCCCACGCCGATGCGCGCCAGGGCAACGGCCACGGAAGAACCAAGGCCGCCCAATCCCGCAATGCCCACGGCGGCAGCGCGCAATCTCTTGTGGATGCCTGGGCTGTGTCGTGCCGCCATAAGCGCCTCGAGGGTTTCAGGAGTCGGCGTTTCACCGCGTCGGATAAACACAACAGCGTCGCCTTCTTCCAGTTTTCGGTCTTCTGTTGCGGGAGCGCCGTTGCACACCACAATGTCCGCGTCGGGCTTCACTGCATCGCGCAGCGCGAACAAGGTAGTGCCGAAACGGATATGCTGCTGCTGCTCGTACAGTTGGACGGCAATTCTTTGCTTCAATTTACGGCTCTCCTGAAAAACAGTCTGTGTGACAGGCGACGGCGCATGACGTCATGAGAATTGCGTACGCTTCAAACTGTGACGGCGTACGCCGGAATCTTGATGGGGGCCGGAGTATGTTTTTCAGACCAGTACGCAAATCCTGTCGCTCTCAAATGGAAAGTGGGTGTTTCGCTACAGCGGCTATTCTTCAACATCCTGAAGCAAAAAATGGCGCCATACAATATCGCGCCCTATCTCTTCGGCAAACAGAGCCGCCTGTCTCACGGCGTCCATCTTCACAAATTCTCGCGTGTCCTTTGCGCCGCCATAATACGCAGGCAACCCGTCATCGTCAAGACGCATCACTGAAATAGCGCGCGCGCCGCGCATCAACGGCAGATACGCGTTTGTGCGTCGGTTGTGAATGGCGACGGGCGCCGCCTGACACTTACCGGCGAGTTTTCCCGCCGATTCGATAAGGTCCAGATCGCAGGGCATCTGATGCAGGATGCCCTCGGCGCGGGTGTAATGCAAGTGGCCGTCCCCAACGGCCTCGATATTGATAATAAACGCGTTCTCCGCAACCCCCAGGTTTTCGGTCAGCATGGTTCGCATTCCCGCCATGTTTGCGTGATGACTGCCGGCGGCGTAAAACAATACG
>SLFT01000127.1 GCA_007124105.1 Candidatus Hydrogenedentota bacterium
CCCATATTCATCCTCGATAATAGTTAAGTCGGCCTCAAATTTGTCCTCTTCATAACGGCCGCCCATGAACCACCAGGCCGGACGGGTGTTAATCGCTTTGCGCAATTGCCGTCTATTGATATTTTCATTGCCAACAAAGGTAATGCTGCGTATTCGCGCTTTGCGGCCTTCGTTGATGTCGTAGATAAGACGCGTCCGGGCGGGACCGATGTTTTCCGCCACCACATCCACGGACGTGTTGGCAAACCCTTTTTCCTGGTACAGATCAAGCACCGCCTGACGCTCTTCCTCAAACAGTTCCGGCACAAACGCCCCGCCCTCGCGCATGGTCAACACGGCGCGTATATTACGGGTACGGATACGACGATTGCCGATGATGCGCACCTCGTCTATAACGCGCTTCTCCGTGACCACATACACCACGTCCACTTTGTCGCCGACTTCGCGCACCTCGGCATTCACCGTCTCGAAATAACCGAGTTCGTGCAGACGCCGGATATCGCGCGCCGTCGCGCCGGCATCGTATGGACTGCCGGGCTGCACTTCGATGCGGGAACGCGCCGCCGCGTCGCTGATGCGCGCAAGCCCTTCTATTTTTATTTCGTTGACAATCCTGCCGGAGTAATCCTGCGCGACAGCGCCCGCCGCCAGCAACAGGCCCACAAGCACCATACCCAAGCCGCTATGCCATTTCCCACGTATTGACTTCAAGGGGCTACACCTTCCGCGTTCGCTGCGGCCCAATCAAACACCAGCCTGTCGCCGATGTCGGATGGGCGCATGGTAATAGTTGTTTCTGCTTTCAATTCACCCTTGAGGAGAAGTTCCGCCAAGGGGTCTTCCACATATTGCTGCACCGCCCTTCGCAACGGGCGCGCGCCATACTCCTCATTACTGCCGATGCGCACCAGAAAATCCTTCGCTTCAGCCGTCAAATCGAGATGCACACCCTGCTCCTGCACTCTATCTATCATTTCTTGGACGTGAATGTCAACAATTTGCAGAAGTTCTTCCCTGGTAAGCCGATGGAAAACCAGCACCTCGTCAATCCGGTTGATGAATTCCGGATTGAAAACCTTCTTCGCTTCCTCGGTTACGCGGTCCTTCATCCGCTCATAGTTTTCGCCTTCTTCGTCCCGGTAGAACCCCATGGTCGTGTTCTTGCCAATACGCCGCGCCCCCGCGTTCGAGGTCATAATGACAACGGTGTTGCGAAAGTCCACCTTGCGGCCCGTGCTGTCCGTCAGATGGCCTTCCTCAAGCACTTGCAGCAACGTATTAAACACATCCGGGTGCGCCTTCTCGATCTCGTCGAACAACACCACGGAATACGGGCGGCGGCGAACCTGCTCGGTCAGCTGGCCGCCCTGGTCAAAACCAATATATCCCGGGGGCGCGCCGATCATACGGGACACGGCGAACTTTTCCATGTACTCGGACATGTCAATGGTGATCAAGGCTTCCTGGTTGCCGAACAAAAATTCAGCCAGAGCCTTGCCCAACAGGGTCTTGCCAACGCCCGTCGGTCCGAGCAGCAAAAAAGAGCCTACAGGGCGATTGCGGTTGCGCAAGCCCGAGCGCGACCGTTGTATGGCGCGGGTGATCGCGTCAATCGCCTCTTCCTGGCCCACCACTGTCTTGTGTAATTCGTCACGCATGCGCAACAGGCGAGAGGATTCTTTCTCCTCGAGTTTGGTAAGCGGTACGCCCGTCCACTTGGAAACAATATACGCAATCTCCTCCTCGCTTACAACGGTTTCCGACGTGTCGCGTTTGCGCTCCCATTCCCGTTTGGCATCTTCAAGTTTCGCTATGAGCGTACGTTCCCGGTCGCGCAGCCCCGCCGCTTTCTCGTATTCCTGGCTGCGAATCGCGGCTTCCTTCTCCTTTGTCGCCTCCTCGATTTCGTGCCCTATTTCCTTGAGAGATGTGGGCCGCGTCGTAATTTGCAGCCGCGCGCGACTGCCCGCCTCGTCTATCACGTCCACCGCCTTGTCCGGCAGGAACCGGTCGGTAATATATTGATTGGAAAGCCTTGCCGCGGCCACCACGGCTTCGTCGGAGAACTTGACGCGGTGATGGGCCTCGTACTTATCGCGCAACCCCTTGATAATATCAATGGTTTGTTCCACCGAAGGCGCATCCACCAGAATGGTCTGGAACCGTCGCGCCAGCGCCGAATCTTTCTCGATATACTTGCGGTACTCATCCATAGTCGTGGCGCCGATACACTGGAGTTCGCCACGCGCCAGCGCCGGTTTCAACATGTTGGCCGCGTCAACAGCGCCCTCTGCGGCGCCCGCGCCCACGATAGTGTGCAGTTCATCAATAAACAGGATGACGTTGTCGGCGCGACGAATCTCTTTCATAACGGATTTCAGCCGTTCCTCAAACTGACCGCGATACTTGGTGCCCGCCACAACGCCGGCAAGGTCCAGGGTCAGCACACGCCGTTTCAGAAGCAGATCGGGGACATCGCCGTTGATAATGGATTGGGCCAACCCCTCCACGATGGCGGTTTTGCCGACGCCGGCCTCGCCAATAAGCACCGGATTGTTCTTGGTGCGACGACTGAGCACTTGTATCACCCGTTCTATTTCATCGGCGCGGCCGATTACCGGATCAAGCTTGTTCTCGCGCGCAAGTTGGGTCAAGTCGCGTCCGAACGCGTCCAGCGCCGGCGTCTGCGACTTGCGCCCCGCCTGCGCCTCCTGCCCGGCAGGACGCCCTTGATTGCCCAATAGCCGGGTTACTTCGGCTTGCAGACGGCTCCCGTCTATCTTCATGTCTTGCAGCACCTTGGCCGCTATACCCTCGCCCTCTTTCAACAGGCCCAGCAGGATATGCTCCGTGCCGATATAATTATGGTTAAAGCGACGCGCCTCCTCCACCGCAAGTTCCAGCACTTTCTTTGCGCGCGGCGTGAATGTGATGTCGTCGCTGCTGATGGCGGCTGTACCGGGCTGCACCTGCTGCTCTATTTCCGCCGACAACGCGTCTATGTCTATACCGAGATTCTCGAGGGCGCGCGCCGCAATGCCTTCGGATTCACGGCACAACCCAAGCAGGATATGTTCCGTGCGAACATATTCACTGCCAAGTCGCACCGCCTCTTCGCGGGCCGCGCTCACGACATGTTTCGCTCTCTCTGTAAACCGTTCCCACATAGAATATGCTTATCCATTCTTGGCTTAATGACCCTGATAACCTGAATCCTGATTGCATCGAAAGAAGCAAAATTATAGCACGAAAGACCAGCAAGACTAAACTTCAGGACGATCGCCTTGCTGGAAACTGCTTTGGTCGCCTTTTCGCGTCCCCCTTACCAACCCGCATAGCGCACCGGGAATCGTCGCAGAACAGGGAAAAGGCGAAGAAATAACAGCGTGTTATGACCGCAATGACTCGCTCCCACCGGTATTTTTTCTTTCTCGCCACGCCCCGTGGTATAATTCGGGCTTTTGCTCCCATGAATGGAGACGCAAAAAAGAAATAAAGGATTTATATGAAACCATTGTACTGCGGTGTTGATTTCGGAACTACAAATACCAGCGTTGCCCTGTGCGACGGCGACAAGGCATGGGCCATCCCGCTGGACGCGCATAATGATGCGCCGACCTCACTGCCGTCCTTGCTCTACATATCCAGCGAAGGCGATAAAATTGTGGGACGCCGTGCGGCGGACGCCTTTATCGCCCGCAACGTTGACCGCGAAGTGAAATTACGGCAGGTGGATCTGGGCGTGGCGGTAGAAGCGTATGTGGGCGCGGAACCTGATAAAAGCGACGCCTATAACCCGGCGCTGGTGGACTCCAACGTGCGCCAGGCAATGCGCGCACGCGCAACGTTGGAGGTGAACTCTCCTGGACGTCTGTTCCAGTCATTGAAGACGTTGCTGCGTCAACCCGCCTTCAAGAGCACCGAGGTGTTCGGCGTGAAGTATCAAATCGAAGAGCTTATCGCTTATATACTGGACGTAGCAAAGACGCGGTTGGAACAGGAGATGGGCGCGCCCATCGAGCGGGCCGTATTTGGCAGGCCGGTACGCTTCTCCGAGGATGGCGACGAAAATGCCCTTGCCGAGGAACGGTTGCGCACGGCTGCGCAACTGGTGGGCTTCAAGGAGGTACTGTTCTTCTACGAGCCTGTCGGCGCCTGTGTGGAATATGCCGTGGACGTTGCCGATAAACAGCGGCTGATGGTGGTGGACATTGGCGGCGGCACCTGCGATGTGTGCATCATGGAGTTTCAGAGCGGCGGCACGGTCGCAAAACGCCTGGCGTCAAGCGCCATACGAAGCGTAGCCGGCACGCCCGTGGCCGGGGACGCCCTCGACCGGGAAATCATCCGCACAAAGATGTTCCCCCTTTTAGGCAGCCGCGCGCGCTATGGCCCGTCTCAGTTGCCCATGCCCCAACACATTTACAACCAGATTCTCGACTGGCAGAACATATACAAATTAAACACGGAGGAGACTATAAACTGGCTGCTCGCCGCCGAGGCCTCGTCAAATTATCCAGAAGGGCTGCGCGCGTTGCGCTGCCTGATTCGCCGCAACTACGGCTACCTGCTCGCCCGCGAGGTTGAATCCGCCAAGAAGCGGTTGTCGGAAACAGACGCTACGCGCATCAATATCGTCAGGGAAGACATTGCTATCGAGGAACTGCTCGAACGCGAAGAGTTCGGCCATATTGTGGAAACTACTCTCGAACGCATGTTGGCATCCATTGTGGAGGCGGAGACCCGCGCCGAGGTGCAACCGGAACAAATTGATTTCGTGCTTACCACCGGCGGCACTTGCCTGGTACCGGCGGTACAGGCAATGCTCAAGGAACGCTTCGGCGTAGACCGCTTACGCAGCCGCGATACCTTCACCAGTGTGGCCTCCGGTCTGGCCGTAGTCGCCAGTCACACCTTTTGAAAACCGTCCGCGCGGCGGCGCTTGAGCGTACCGGCGAATATGCCGGTCAAAGCGTCACGAAGCGTCCGGCAACGCCAGGATTTTGAAGTCCGTAAAGCGCATCCAATGATCGGCGTTAGCGGGGCCGTGATACGTTTGCAGACTGATCTTGTTTTCATCGCCAACAAGCAGTTCCCCTTCTTCCGCGACGCGATAGACCTCTTCGCCTTCCTCCCGGAATTTTGCCGTATAGGCCGTTCCCCGCACCTCAAGGCGCAAACGTACCGTCTTTTTTTC